>NZ_QAIW01000383.1:0-619 GCF_003061285.1 Stenotrophomonas sp. HMWF003
CCATCACCGTCGAAAAACGCGGCGGCAGCGGCATCTTGTGCAGGTACCAGGCCACCATCATCGGCAGGCTCACCTTCAACAGCTCGGCCGGCTGCAGGTAGAACAGCTTCAGATCCAGCCACTGCCGCCCGTACTTGCCCGTGCCCAGCACGAACACCGCCAGCAGCGGGATCATCGAAATCGCATAGATCAGCGGCGTGGCCGAGCGGATGCGCAGGATCGAGGCGCGCGAGATGGCCCACATCGCCCCCAGCCCGACGACGAAACGCGCGCCCTGGGCGAACACCAGCCCGTCGCCGCCGGCGCTCTTGAGCACCGCCAGCCCGATCAGCATCAGCGCCCCCAGCGCCAGGCACAGCACCCAGTCCAGCGAACTGCTGAAACGCACGACCATGTCGGTCGCCCAACGCAGGAACACCTTCATCGTGAGCGCTCCGGCGCAGTAGGCGGGGCCGTGGCGGCGGGCACCGGTGCGCCGGGCACCGGCGATGGCACCGGGGCTACCGGCAGGCCGACCTGGACCGGCAGCGACTCCAGCGCCGCCGCCGCCGCATCGCCGGCTGCACGCGCGTTGTTGTCGCTGCTCTCGAAGCCGGTGATGCCGATCGCCGTCGTGCCG
>NZ_QAIW01000383.1:629-3119 GCF_003061285.1 Stenotrophomonas sp. HMWF003
CAGCCACGCATCGAACAGCTTGCGCGCGATCGGCGCCGCCGCCGAGCCACCGTAACCGCCGCCCTCGACCGCGATCGCCACGGCGATCACCGGGTTCTCGGCCGGCGCGAAGCCGACGAACAGCGAACGGTGGCGCAGGTGCATCGGCAGGCTCTTGGGGTTCACCGCGGCAGTACCGCGGCGGCTGATCACCTGTGCCGTACCGGTCTTGCCGGCAATGGTGTACGGCGCGCCGGCCGCGGCGCGTGCACCACTGCCGCCCGGGCGCATCGTCCCCATCATGCCTTCGCGCACCGCCTGCAGGTTGCTCGGGCTGGGGCTGACCGGCTTGGTGTCGCCGGCCGGCACCGCGGTCCAGTCGGCATCGAAGCCGGCGCGCTGCTGCATCACCAGGTGTGGCGTGCGCAGCTGGCCGTTGCCGATGCCGCTCACGCCATGCACCAGCTGCAGCGGGGTCACTTTCCAGTCGCCCTGGCCGATGCTCACGTTGACGGTGTCGCCGGGGTACCAGCGTTCCTTGCGCGTTTTGTACTTGTGCTGGGGCGACGGCAGGATGCCGCCGATCTCGCCGGTGAGATCGATGCCGGTGGGCGCGCCGAACCCGTAGTAGCCCATGTACTGGTCGAAGCGCTCGATGCCCATGTCCAGCGCCAGCTTGTAGTAATACGTGTTCACCGACTGGGTGATGGACTTGCGCAGGTCGGTCCAGCCGTGGCCGCCGCGGTTGGCGTCGCCCCACCCACGCGACGTCCCCGGCAGGTAGAACATGCCGGTGGACAGGATCTTGTCTTCCGGCTTGCGCGTGCCGCTGTCCAGGCCGGCCAGGCCGATCAGCGGCTTGATCGTCGAACCGGGGGCCACGCCGCCCAGCACCAGCCGGTTGAACTGCGGCCGCGACGGGTTGCTGTTGAGGGCCTGGAAATCGGCATGCGAGATGCCGTTGACGAACAGGTTCGGGTCATACGACGGCAGGCTGACCATCGCCAGCACTTCGCCGGTGCGCGGGTCCATCGCCACGGCCGCGCCTTCGAACTCGCCGAACGCGGCCACCATCGCCCGTTGCAGGTCCGCATCGATGGACAGCCGCAGGTCGCTGCCGGATTGGGCGGCGACCCGGCCGATGGTGCGGATGGCGCGGCCCTGCACGTTGGTCTCGACCTGCTCATAGCCGACCTTGCCGCGCAGCTGCGACTCGTAATACCGCTCCAGGCCGGACTTGCCGATGTGGGTCAGGGCGGCATTGCCCTCGCCCAGGACCTCCAGGTCCTTGTCGTCCACCCGGCCCACGTAGCCGATGATGTGCGCGAACAGGTCGCCATAGGGGTAGCGACGGGTCAGGTAGGGCTCCAGCTCCACGCCGGGATAGCGCCAGCGGTCCACCGCGAAGCGCGCCATTTCCTCATCGGTGACCCGCAGCTTGAGCGTGACCGGCAGGAACTTGCGGCGCGCCTTGCGCGACTTGTTGAAGGTTTCGATGTCCTCGGGACTCAGCGCGAGGATCTTGGCCAGCCCGGCCAGGGTGGCGTCCATGTCCTTGACCTTGTCCGGGGTGATGTCCAGCCGGAACGCAGGCACGTTCTCGGCGAGCAGGCGCCCGTTGCGGTCGTAGATCATGCCGCGCCCGGGCACCACCGGACGTGGCTTGATCCGGTTGGCTTCCGAGCGCGTGGCGTAGATGTCGTGGTCCAGCACCTGCAGCTTGAAGTACCAGCCGCCCAGGCCCAGCAGGCAGACCAGCACGCCCAGGAAGCCCAGCGCGGCGCGACGCCGGAACTGTTCGCCCTCGGCGTGGGGATTCTTGGCCTGGCGGCGCACGTACACGTCAGCGCCCGCGACGCCCGAAGCGGACCGCGTCGAGCAGGATGAACAGCAGCGGCCACAGGCCCATGCCCAGCAGCGGGGCCCACCAGTACGACCACGGCAGGGTCGGTTCGCCCACCACGATGTGCACCACCGAACTGACGATGCGGTCGTTGAACAACAAGCCGCCGATGGCCAGCATCTGCTGGGACATCGGGAAGAAGCGGATGCGCGCGCGGAAGCGCTGCAGGATGAAGGTGAGCATGACCAGGCGCAGCGCCTGTTCGCCCAGCACCCCGCCGTACAGCAGGTCGGCGACCACGCCGCTGGCGAACGCGATGCCCAGCCCGACCCGGTCCGGGGCCTCGATCACCCAGTAGGCCAGCACCAGCGCCAGCCAGTACGGCCGCAGCGGCTGCAGCAGGGCCGGCAGCGGCAGCAGGCCGAGCAGCAGCGCCAGCACCACGCTGAGCGGCAGCACCCACGGTTTGTCGCGCAGGCGGCTCATTCGCGGTTCTCCACGGGCTGGGGTTGCCGGGCAGAGCCCGGCACTACCGGCTGAGGTTGCCGGGCAGAGCCCGGCACTACCGGCTGAGGTTGCCGGGCAGAGCCCGGCACTACGGCAGCGTCGGCTGGGGCAGAGCCCCCTTGTTGTTCAAGGGGGCTCTGCCCCAGCCGACGCTGCCGTAG
>NZ_QAIW01000384.1:0-1799 GCF_003061285.1 Stenotrophomonas sp. HMWF003
GTGTAGAAGGTGTCCAGGGTCTGCTTCTGAGCGGTGATGATGTGCGCGGCCAACGCGATGTCGCCGCCCTGCGGGGTTTCGCGCAGGCCCTTGGCCTGCAGTCGGGCATTGATGCCCTGCACGATGCGCTGCTGCACCAGCGGCGAGGCCGCCTGCGGCGTGATCGCCCACGAGTACGTCTTGTAGGAGGCGAAGTTGGCGGTGGGTTCGAAGTCGGTCTTGACCGTGGGGGTGGAGGCACAGGCGACCAGCGCGCTGGCCAGGACGGCGATGACGAAGGCTTTCATGACGCAGGCTCCAGTTGCGGAAGGGACGCGCTGCGGACGCAGCGACGGCGTTGAATGGGTGCAGGCGCCCTGGAGGCCGCCGCCCGATGCCAACGTTAATGCGCCCGCGGTGGTGGGGAATCCGCATAACTACGCAGCCACGACAGGCAAAACTACCGGTCAGCGCGGCGGGTTGATCACCACGTACTGCACCGTGGTGCCGGCATAGCGCGGCGCGTACCAGGTGCTGCCGCACTGCTGGTAGGCCATGCCGTTGATCACCGTGGTGACACAGCTGGGGGGCACCGAACTGACGATCGAGCCGATCACCGCCGAGGTCACCGCCACCCCGGCGGTGACCGCCGCCGCCGTGGCGAACGGGTGGTCGTCCCATCGGTTCCAGTGGTCGTCGTGGTAGTCCACGTTCACGTTGACATTGCGGTTCACGTTGCGGTTGACGTTGCGGTTCACATCGACGCTGCGATTGCCCGCGACGGCCCGGTTGACATTGGCCGGCCTGCCCTGCGGGCGCTGCACCGGGCGGTTGATGTTGGTGTGGGCGCTGGCCCGCGCCCCGCCATGGAAGCCGGCACGTTGCGCGTTGGCCGGCGCGCTGCACAGCACCAGGCCGAGCAGCAGTGCACCGGCGACCATCGGCAGCGCCGAACGCATGGGAATCTGCATGTCACTTCTCCTGTCCATCATCGATGGCCACCACAGCGACCGGCACCAGTGTGATGCGGGCCGCATCGGCCGGCGCAGTGAACGCAAACGCGCTGTCCTTCAGGGTGCCGCGCGTGTTCCAGTGCAGCTCGGCGCGGTACTGCGGCAGGGCCGGATCGTCCAGCGCGGTGATGATCAGCTTCTTCGGCAACCCGGTCGCCTTGGCGATCCAGACCTGCCAGTCCACCTGGTCCTGCTGGAAGGCGTACTGCTCGACCGCTTCGCCGTCCACCAGCCCGCCGCCCACGTGCAGTGCCCCGCGGATCGCACTCTTGGGCGCCTTGTCGGTGCCCCACAGGAACATGTCGGCCAGCGGCATTTCGATCCCATAGCGGTTGGCCGCGTCGTCCACCAGCTCGGCCAGCGTGGCGTGCAGTCCCTCCACCTGCGCGTAGTACTTCAGGCGCGGCGAATACAGCGACAGGGTGCTGCCGTCGTAGTAGAGCTGGCGCAGCTGGCGGTCGCTGCTCAACTCCAGGAACAACCGGTTGGGGGCCCGCACCTTGTAGGTGACCGTGCCGTCCAGTTCGATCTTCTGGCCGTCGTCGAGCACCACCTCGGTACTGGCCTGGGACACCAGCGAGAACTGCGTGAGCGCACGCAGCGCAGCGCCCATCCGGTCCAGTGCGGCCAGTGCCTCCGGGTCGCGTTCGGGTTGCGTCGCGCTGGCCGCGGCCGGTGCCGGTGGCGCGGTCGTGGCGGCGCGGGCGGCGGCATGCGCGCCCGGCACGGCGGCCAGCAGCAGGCAGGCGGTCCAGGCGATGGAACGGGGGGCGGCAACCATGGGCATTCTCCAGGCAACAAAGCAGA
>NZ_QAIW01000384.1:1826-7032 GCF_003061285.1 Stenotrophomonas sp. HMWF003
GGTGCTCGCCGCCGGACCACTTCTTTCCATAGGTCAGCACCGGACCGATGCCGAACGAGCGGCCCTTGAACCCGCCGAGCCGGTCGGCGGTATCACCGTCGTCGTCCTGCACCTGCTGGATCCAGCCAGCGGCCGCGCCGAAGCCCCAGCCGCTGGGTGTACGCTTGACCAGCAGCGCGTCGGTGCGCATCACCAGCCCGTTCTTGTAGTCGGTGTCATCGTTGCGGCTGTACCAGTCCACCGCGCCCAGCACGCTGAACTCCAGCGTGCCCTTCTGGAACAGGTGGGTGTAGCCGACGCTGGGCGAGAGCGTCCACACGTTCAAGCCGGGATTGGCCAGCTTGCCCGGGTCGTACTTGGCGGTGGGGGCATACACGTACAGGCCGAACGACACGTGCTGGACCGGGTCGATGTGATAGCCGGCGATGAACGGGGCGAAGTACACATCGAACAGGTTGGACGCACTGTCCTTCACCTGGCGGCGGCCGCCCAGGGGCCCTTCCAGGTTGGCGGTGACATCGGCGGTGATGTACGGCACGGTCAGCATCGAGGCGAAATTCCACTTGCCGGTATGGGTGGGCCACACATACACGCCGGTGGCCGCGGTCAGGCTGACGTCGGCTTCCAGGCCGAGCGAGATCTGCCCGGCGATCGGCGCGGCCCGGCTGCCGCCGATATTGCCGTCGTAGTGCACGTAGCTGAGCGACCACTGCATGCCCGGCTCCGGGGGGATCACCCCGGCATAGGAGGTGATCTGCATTCCGGTGATCGAGCGCCCGAGCGCGCCTTCGGTGGCGTGCACCTGCACGCTGGCGGCCAGCGCCAGTGCGCCCAGCAACGCCGCGCAGACGCCACTGGCACGGCGGTAGTGACGGTAGGATGGGCTGCCCATGCGGATCACCTCTCGGGTCGGTTGCGCGGCGCCGCGCTCTGGCGCGAGGCGGCCCGGCGCTGGCGTTCGCGGATGTCCTGGATGTCGCGTTCCAGGAAGAAGTTCAGGAAGGTCCGGATCACCGCGATCGCGCCCAGCTGGCCGATGCTGTCCCAGCTGGTGTAGATCGACGACTCCAGGATGTCGGCGGCCAGCTGCATGGTCAGGCCGGCCACCAGCCAGCGGCCGTATTCCAGCCACAGGTCGCGGCGCGCCACGTTGTCCGGGTGGCCGTGCAGCAGCAGGCGCACCCCACGCACGAAGGCGATCACCGTGGCCACCACGATCAGCACCAGGGCCATCGCATCGATCACCACCACCACCGGCTCGGTGCAGGCCACCAGCCACGTCTTGAGGGGAGACATCGGCGATCCTCCGGAAAGGGCGATGCGGCGGGCGGCTGCGGTTCATCCGCGCTCCACGCAACGGAAGCCGACGTGGCAGGTGGAGGTATCCACCGGCTGCGCCATCCGCGCGGCAGGCCTGTAGCGCCGGCAGTAGTTGGGTGCGCACAGGTGCGAACCGCCCTTCATCACCCGGCGCGGAATCGCACTGCGGTCGCGCGGGTCGTGGCTGCCCTCGCGCGCGCCACCCCGGGGGTTGTCGATCGCGCAGCACGGCTTGCCCTGCAGCTGGTCGTGCTGCTGGTACCAATCGCTGGTCCACTCCCACACGTTGCCGATCATGTCGTACAGGCCGTAGCCATTGGGCGGAAAACTGCCCACCGGCGAGGTCCAGCGGTAGCCGTCCTCGTCCAGGCTGTGCCACGGGAATTCACCCTGCCAGGTATTGGCCTGATGGCGGCCACCCGGAACCAGGCTGTCGCCCCAGGCGAACTCGCCGCTCTCCCGCCCGCCGCGCGCGGCGAACTCCCATTCAGCCTCCGTGGGCAGGTCCTTGTCCGCCCACCGTGCATAGGCCAGTGCGTCGGCGACAGTCACGTGCACCGCCGGGTGATCGTCCAGGCCCTGCAGCGATGAGGACGGGCCACGGGGATGACGCCAGTCGGCGCCGGCCACGTAATGCCACCAGTTGTGCGTATTGGACAGATCGACCGGGTGCGCGGGCTGCACGAACACCACCGAGGACGGCACCAGCAGGGCCGGGTCCGCGCCGGGGTAGTCGGCCGGGTCTGCCGGGCGCTCGGCGGCGGTCACGTAGCCCGTGTCCCGGATGAACCGCGAGAACTCACGGTTGGTCACCGGGTAGCGGTCGATCCGGAACGGTGCCACCCGCACCTTGTGCGCCGGCCGTTCTTCGGGATAGTGATCGTTGGATCCCATCACGAAGACACCGCCGGCGATGTCGATCATGGTCTCGGCGACGACGCTCATCATTGATTGCCCGCGCAGGCTTCGCTGAGCTTGGCCAGCGCGTCATCGATGGTGAACGTGTTCGGCTTCTGCACCCGCGGGAAATCCTTGAACGTGGCGGCGAACTTGTCGGCGATCGCATAGGCCCCGAACAGGATGTAGTCGTGATGCAGGAACCAGTCGTAGTACGAGTTCGAGGTGATGTCGGCGAACTCGAACGGGTCGGTCCTCAGGTTGTAGACCTTGGGCAGGCGCAGGCGGATGAGCGGCTCGGACCAGACCTGCAGCGTGCCCTTGCAGCGTTGCTCCATGAACGAGACCTTCCAGTTGTCGTAGCGGATCGCCATCACATCGCCGTCGTCGCTGAAGTAGACGAACAGCTTGCGTGGGCTCTCCTTTTCCTTGCCGGTCAGGTAGCCGGTCAGGTTCACGCCATCGATATGGTTCTTGTAGGTCCGCCCGATCGCCTTGTAGCCCTTCTTGAGCTTCTCGCTGACATCCGGGTCACCGGCCATCGCCAGGAAGGTCGGCAGCCAGTCGTGATGCTGCACGATCCCGTTGGCAACGGTGCCGGCGGGAATGTGGCCGGGCCAGCGCACCACCATCGGAATGCGGAACGCACCCTCCCAGTTGGTGTCCTTCTCGCTGCGGAACGGCGTGGTGCCGCCGTCCGGCCAGGAGTTCCGGTGCGGGCCGTTGTCGGTGGAGTACATCACGAAGGTGTCTTCGGCGATGCCCAGCTCGTCGAGATAGTCGAGCAGCTCGCCGACGTTCCGGTCATGGTCGATCATGGTGTCGTGGTACGGCGACTGCCAGCGCCCGGCCTGGCCGAGGCTTTCCTTCTTGGTGTGCGTGAACAGATGCATGTGGGTGAAGCTCACCCACACGAAGAACGGGGTGTCGGCGTCGTGCTGGCGCTTGATGAAGTCCTTGGCGGTGGCCGCGAAATCCTCGTCGCAGGTTTCCATCCGCTCCGGCGTCAGCGGCCCGGTATCTTCGATCTTCTGCTTGCCCACCCTGCCCCAGCGCTCCTGCTCGGTGGCATCGTCCTTGTCCGTCGCCCAGCTGCGGATGACGCCGCGCGGGCCCATGGTTTTCCGGAAGTTCGGGAAGTCCTTCTCCGGGAAGTAGTCGTACATGTCCGGCTCTTCCTCGGCGTTGAGGTGGTACAGGTTGCCGTAGAACTCATCGAACCCGTGGTTGGTGGGCAGCATGTGGTTCAGGTCGCCGAGATGGTTCTTGCCGAACTGCCCGGTGGCATAGCCCTGGTTCTTGAGCAGCGCGGCGATGGTCACCAGCTTGTCGCTCATGCCGGTCGGTGCACCGGGGACGCCAACCTTGGACAAGCCGGTGCGATACACGCTCTGCCCGGTGATGAACGAAGAGCGGCCGGCGGTGCAGGACTGCTCGCCATAGGAGTCGGTGAACAGCGTGCCTTCCTCGGCGATGCGATCGATGTTGGGTGTGCGGTAGCCCATCAGCCCCTGGCTGTAGCAGCTCAGGTTGCTGATGCCGATGTCGTCACCCCAGATCACCAGGATGTTGGGGCGCTTGCCGGTGCCGGCCTTGCCCGACGTCGAGCCGGCAGCGTTGGCGGTCTTGGGGGCTTTCGAGGTGGCCATGCGGTTTTCTCCAGGGAATCAGCGGGCGGAACGTGGCGGGACGGTGTGCTCAGGCAAACGGGGCGACGTTGAAGGTCATGCCGGCGATGGCCAGCAGCCCTAGCAGCCACAACAGCCCGGCGGTGATCAGGGTCAGGGAGAGCGGGTAATGGCTTTCGCCGTGGATCAGCCCTTCGGCGATCATCAGCGCGCGCTCGCTGCGCAGCTGCTGCATGTAGCGCACGTGGTAGACAATGCCCAGGGTCAACAGCACCAGCCCCAAAGCCACCAGCGCCACGCCGAAGTTGCGGGGCGCATGCGGCCGCAAGGTGGTGCCGGGCACTTCGAGCATGTGGCCGAAGAACTGGTAGATGGTGAAGCCGAAGCCGATCAGCGACAGCGCCGTGCGGATGATCGACATCAAGGTCCGGTCGGCGCTCATGCGGGTGCGCTGGAACGACATGCCGGTACGGCGCGACGACAGCTCCATCGATGCGGCGTCGGTACCGCCCAGCAGGTCGCGCGCCTGCGCGATGCTGACCGCCCGGTCCGACAGGCTCTTGCGCGGGTCCTGCTCGCTCATGGTGTGCGATCCTCCGGGTGGGCCGCGGCACGGCGGCGCAGCCACCAGCCCGCGATGCGGTTGATCGGCCCCCGCAGCACCAGGTACGGCAGGAACCCCAGCACCACCGCGATCACGAACGCCTCGACGGGATATTTGAAGCCGCCGAACATGCGGAACTGGTAGATCACATCCATGCCCACGCCAAGGAGCAGGATCCGGGTGGTGGCCGTCACCCCTTCGCGCCACGCGGTCAGGCGCTGGGAACTGTCGCTGTGCGCCAGCAGCCAGGCATAGGGCGACTTGCCGGCGCGCGCATCCTTGATCCCGTCGATCAGCGCGGTGATCAAGGCCATGGTCGGCTGAAGGAAGAAGCGGAAGGTCATCGGACCCTCCGCACGCTCGATCATGTCGGTCCAGAAGCGGGTAAGAACGTCGATCACCGATAGCATTGCCGGATTCCCTGCGACAGGCCTCCAGCTTGGGCGGGTGGCGCGTGCCGCACATCCGGATTGGTACTGCATCGCCCCCAGTATTTTTACTGCGCCGGTCCACGCCGGTTGCGGCGCTATGCTCGTGCCCGGACATGGTCGACGGCCATGCCTGCCAGGAGCACGCACGCAATGGCACAGCACGGGTATTCGCTGATGCGCGGTGGCCTTGTCCACCGGCTGATGCACGCCGCAGGCGTGCTGCGCGGCCATGCACACCTGTCGTGGTGGCTGGCGGCCGGCCTGGTGGCGGTGTCATTGGTACCGCCACTGGTGCTGACCGCGCTGGACGGCACCCTGCTGCCCCG
>NZ_QAIW01000384.1:7055-7737 GCF_003061285.1 Stenotrophomonas sp. HMWF003
CCGCCTGCTGCTCGCCCTTCCGCTGCTGGTCCTCGCAGCGCCGCACGCGGATGCACTGCTGCGCAATGCGCTGCGCCAACTCGGCCACGCCAGTCTGGTGCCCGCACGCCGCGCCGCCCACCTGGAGCAGCTGCTGCAGCGGGTCCGCCGCGGGCGCGACAGCCCCCTCCCCGAACTGCTGTGCCTGCTGATCGCGCTGGCACCGGTTGTGCTCGCCGGAACCGCGGTCAACCTGCTGCCCGGTGTGGCCGACTGGCGCCTGCACGCCGGCCAGCTCACGGCGGCCGGGCGCTGGTACGAATGGGTGTCGGTGCCGATCTTCCGGCTGCTGGGCCTGCTGTGGCTGTGGCGGTTCGTGTTGTGGACGGTGCTGTTGTGCGGGCTGCCGCGCGTGGGCCTGCGCCTGCATGCCGAACATCCGGACGGTGCCGGAGGCCTGGCGTTCCTGGGCCTGGCACAGGAACGCTTTGCGATCCTGGCACTGGCCGGCGGCCTGCTGCTGGCCGGCGCCTGCGTCAACCAGATGGTCTGGCTCGGCGAATCGCTCTACGCGATGCGCCACCTGCTGGCCGGCTACGTGGTCGGGGTCGCCGCGCTGCTGATTGCACCGCTGCTGGTACTGATGCCCACCCTGATGCGGGCCAAGCGCCACGCGCTGTTCCGTTTCGATGCCCTGGGCAAC
>NZ_QAIW01000385.1:0-1102 GCF_003061285.1 Stenotrophomonas sp. HMWF003
CCCTGGTCTTCATAACCGGCGCCCAGCAGGTAGTCCCACCGGCCCTTGCTGCCGCTGATGCGGTAATCGGTGCGGTAGCTGGTGGTGTCACCGTCCAGGCCGCTGGTCGGCACGGTGGTCTGCACGCCCAGGTGCTGGTTGATCTCGCCCGGCTCGGGGCGGCGGGTGATCAGGTTGATGGTGCCGCCGGTGGCGCCCAGCCCGTTCATGGCGTTGGCGCCCTGGATCACCTCGATCCGCTCGACCATGGCGTAGTCGATGGTGTGCGCTTCACGACCGGTCGGGCGCAGCGGGTTGGACTGCGGAATGCCATCGACCAGGATCAACGGCGTGCGCCCGCGCAGGGTCTCGCCACTGCCGTTCATCTTGCCGCGGCTGGGCGTGTACGACGGCAGCAGGCTGGACAGCAGGTCCGACGAATTGCCGCTGATGCGCAGCTGCTGTTCGATGGCCTGACGATCGATGATCACCACCGTCTGCGGCGCGGTGTCGGCCAGCTGGCCGGTGCGCGAAGCGCTCACCGTGACCGTGTCCAGGGTGCGGGCGTCGGTCTGCTGGGCGATGGCGGGCGCCGCCAGCAGCGCGGAAAGGGCGATGAACAGGGGAGATAAGCGCACGGGCACGTCCTTGGAGCATGGACGTGGCAACACCAGCCCAGCAGCGAATGAGAATTGATCGCGTCATTGTTGGGCGGGCCATCGCCCCGGTCAATACCCGGCCCAATCCTCGATCTCGCCGGCCGCGAACGGCCCCAGCTTCTGCTTCACGATGCGCCCGTGCGCATCCACCAGCACCGAGTAGGGCAACAGCCCCTGCGCGTTGCCCAGCCGCACGCTCGCATCGGCCGGCCCGGGCGTGTCCAGCACGATCGGGTAGCCCACCGGCACCCGGGCCAGGAAATCGCGCACGCCTTCAGGTGTGTCCAGCGCCACCCCCAGCACCTGCACGCCATCGGCCGGCTGGGCAGCGGCAAAGGCCGCCAGCGCCGGCATTTCTTCCACGCACGGGCCGCACCAGCTGGCCCACACGTTGATCAGCAGCGGCCGACCGCGGAAGCGGGCCAGGTCCACGGGCGTGCCCGACACATCGGGCAGGGTGAGGG
>NZ_QAIW01000386.1:0-447 GCF_003061285.1 Stenotrophomonas sp. HMWF003
TCCCCGAAGACACCGTGCCGCCGCCGCAGCCGATCGAGGAACCGCGCCCGCAGGACGCGCCCACCCCGCAGCAGCAACAGGCGCAGGAACGCGTGGCCCAGCCCGACAAGATCGACCAGGAGGCGGTGAACGCGCTGGCGATCTCGGCCGAGAAGGCCAAGCAGGAGCAGGAAGCCAAGCGCCGCCAGGAACAGATCGACCTGACCGAGCGCAAGCGCCAGGAGCAGGCCGAGCAGAAGCTGCGCCTGGCCAAGCAGCAGGAAGAGGCGGAAAAGAAGAAGCTGGCCGAGCAGCAGCAGAAGGCCAACGACACCAAGGCCGAAGCCGAGCGCCAACAGAAAATCGCCGAGATCCGACGCAAGCGCGAGCAGGCCGAGAAGGAAGCCAAGCTGGCCGAGCAGAAGCTGCGCCAGGTCGCCGCCGCGCGCGCGGCCAGCGGCACGGCGG
>NZ_QAIW01000386.1:457-4669 GCF_003061285.1 Stenotrophomonas sp. HMWF003
CCGCCGCGATCCAGCAGAAGGTACTGGCCTCGTGGACCCGCCCGGACAACGTGCCGTTCGGCCAGCGCTGCAAGATCGTCATCCAGCAGCTGCCCGGTGGCACCGTGAACAGCGCCAACGTCAGCCCGGACTGCCCGTTCGACGAGGCCGGCCGCCGCTCCATCGAGGCTGCCGTGCGCAACGCCCAGCCGCTGCCGTACCGGGGCTTCGAGGCGGTTTTCCAGCGCACCATCAATTTCACCTTCACCGCGCAGGACTGAGCCCGGGCCGTTGGCCTTGGGCCCTGCCTGCGCAGAGCCCCGCATGATGAAGATGCTTTCCCTGTTGGCGGTGGTCCTGCTGGTGCCGGTGCTGCTGGGGCCCGGGCAGGCGCATGCCGCCGCGGCGCCGGGCCAGGTCAGCCTGCGCACCGCCTATGCCATGGCGATCCGCGATCGGATCATCGCGTCCTGGCTGCCCCCGGCGACGATGACGTCTGGCCAGCACTGCCGGGTGGCCATCACCCAGCTGCCGGGCGGAACGATCGTCAGCGTCAAGGTTGATGCGGCCTGCCAGTTCGATGCGGCCGGCAAGGCGGCGCTGGAACGTGCGGTACTGCGCGCCCAGCCGTTGCCTTACAAGGGCTTCGAGGCCGTGTTCGACCGTAGCCTCAACATCGGCTTTACCGCTCCATGACCCCATGGAACGCTGGCAGGGATGCCAATCGTTAACGAAATGTGAGTTTTTTTGCCGTGGTGACTCTGCTTTCACGCACCGTTGGTTCATGATTGCGAAACGGTTCACTGCCGTCCTGCTATCCCTCGTTCCGGTTTTCCTTCCCTTGAGTGGTCCATGAAGAAAATGCCTCGTTGGCTTGCCGTTGTTGCGGCCCTGTTGTTGCCCTTTGCTGCCGTGGCGCAGCAGAAGGGGCTGGATATCGACATCATCGGCGGCAATGCGTCCGCAACCCCGATCACCGTGGTGCCCATGCCCTACCAGGGCTCGGCCGGCGCACCGCAGACCGACGTCGCCGCCGTGGTACGCGCCGACCTGGAGCGCTCGGGCCAGTTCCGCACCCTGCCGGAAGCGCAGATTGTCGAAAAGCCGACCCGGGGCAGCGAGATCCAGTTCGCCACCTGGCGCGCGCTGAAGCAGAACTACATCGTGGTCGGCCGGGTCATGGACGCCGGTGCCGGCGCCTACCGCGTCGAGTACGAGCTGTATGACGTGCCCAAGGGCGAGCGCCTGCTGGGCCTGGCGATGACCGCCCGCGGCAATGCCATGCGCGACGTCGCCCACCAGATGGCCGACGCCATCTACGAGAAGATCACCGGCGTCCGCGGCGCCTTCTGGACCCGCATCGCCTATGTCACCGCCAGCGGCAAGGGCGATGCCATGCGTTATGCGCTGATGGTGGCCGATTCGGACGGCTTCAACCCGCAGACCATCGTCCGCTCGGCCGAGCCGCTGCTGTCGCCGTCGTGGAGCCCGGATGGCAACCGCCTGGCCTACGTCAGCTTCGAGCGGGGCAATTCCGCCATCTACATCCAGAACATCTCCACCGGCGCCCGCGAACTGGTCACCAGCTTCCGCGGCATCAACAGCGCCCCGTCGTTCTCCCCGGACGGCCGCCGCCTGGCCCTGTCGCTGTCGCGCAGCGGCAACCCGGAGATCTACGTGATGGACCTGGGCAGCAAGCAGCTGACCCAGCTGACCAACCACTTCGCCATCGACACCGAGCCGACCTGGAGCGCCGACGGGTCCAGCGTCTACTTCACCTCCGACCGTGGCGGCCGCCCGCAGATCTACCAGGTGCCCTCCAGTGGCGGCAGCGCCTCGCGCGTGACCTTCCAGGGCAACTACAACGCCACCCCGAGCCTGTCCTTCGACGGCAAGAAGCTGGTGGTGGCCCAGGGCAGCGGCAATACCTACAAGATCGCGATGATGGACAGCAGCCTGGGTTCGGCGCGCTGGAGCACGCTGTCGCCGGGTTCGCTGGACGAATCGCCGAGCTTTGCGCCCAACGCGAGCATGGTGTTGTACGCCGCCCGTGAGGGTGGTCGCGGCGTCTTGTACGCCGTCTCGGCCGATGCGCGCGTGCGCCAGCGGCTGGTTTTGGCCGACGGTGACGTACGTGAGCCTTCTTGGTCGCCTTACCGTACAAAGCGCTAACAGAGTGTTAAGATTTCCACCGTATTCATCCCACATCCGGCTTTAGGAGCCTCAAAGGTATCGCCATGAACAAGACCACCCGCGTTCTGCTTGTCTCCCTGTTGTCCGTGGCCGCCCTGGCCGGTTGCTCGAAGAAGGTGAAGGAACAGCCGGCAGCCCCGGTTGACACCGGCTCCTCGACCACCACCCCGAGCGGTCCGTCGACCTCCGGCCTGTACGGCCCGGGCGACCTGGACACCGATTCCTGCCTGCGCCAGCGCGTGGTGTACTTCGACCTGGACAAGGAAGAAGTGAAGCCGGAATTCCAGGCCATCATGGCCTGCCACGCCAAGTACCTGCGTGACCGTCCGTCCTCGCGCATCACCCTGCAGGGCCACACCGACGAGCGCGGTTCGCGCGCGTACAACCAGGCCCTGGGCGAGCGTCGTGGCAACGGCGTCAACTCCGCCCTGCAGGCCAACGGTGGTTCGGCTTCGCAGCTGACCGTCGTGTCCTACGGCGAAGAGCGTCCGGTCTGCACCGAGTCGGGCGAGTCCTGCTGGTCGCAGAACCGTCGCGTCGAGATCGTGTACACGGCTCAGTAATAGATGCGCTTTCGATTTCTATCGATGATCGTTGCGGCAGCCCTCGTGGCTGCCGCACCGGCCAATGCGCAGCGCCAGAGCCTGGCCGACCGCGTTGGCGCGCTTGAGCAGCAGGCCCAGAACAACCAGTCCAACATGGACATGCTCAACCAGCTCACCCAGCTTCGCACCCAGGTGCAGGCCCTGCAGTCGCAGGTGGAGCAGTTGCAGCATGACAACGAGCAGCTCAAGCAGACCGCCAAGGACCAGTACCTGGACCTGGACAGCCGCTTGAACCGACTGGAAGGTGGCGCCCCGCTGCTGCCTGCCGCACCCGCTGCGAGCGCACCTGCGCCCGCCGCTGCAGCACCGAAACCGGCAACGGCCGCTTCCGAGCGGCCGCCCTCCGTGCATGGCGATGCCGGCAGCCTGGCTGCCAGTGGTGAGGAGCGCACGGCTTACAACGTCGCCTTCAATTCGCTCAAGGCCGGCAAGTACGACGACTCCGCGCAGCTGTTCCTCAGCTTCCTCGAGTTGTACCCCAACGGCGTCTACGCCCCCAATGCGCTGTACTGGCTGGGCGAGAGTTACTACGCCACCCGAAATTTCCCGCTGGCTGAGGCGCAGTTCCGCGACCTCATCTCGCGCTACCCGACCCACGACAAGGCGTCGGGCGGCCTGCTCAAGATCGGCCTGTCGCAGTATGGCGAAGGCAAGGTCGACCAGGCCCAGGCAACCCTGGAACAGGTGGTCTCCACCTATCCCGGCAGCGACGCCGCGCGCACCGCGCAGGACCGCCTGCAGTCGATCCGGCTGGGCCAGCAGATCCGCTGAACCGCCGCCCGGGCACCGCCAAGGCGGCCCCGGTATAATCACCCCCGTAGAGCCGGGCTCTGCCCGGCTGCATCAATGGCCGGGATATGCCCCGCTGCATCAACCGCCGGGCACGCCCGGCTGTTGTCGTTTCCGATGCCGCATTCCCAAGAATCACCGCCATGACCGTTTCCCTGTCCGCCGCCGCCGCGCTCCCCAGCGAGATCGTGCAGTCGCCCCTCCCGCGCCTGAAGATCACCGAGATCTTCACCTCGTTGCAGGGCGAAGCCGATACCGCCGGCTGGCCGACCGTGTTCGTGCGCCTGACCGGCTGCCCGCTGCGCTGCACCTATTGCGACACCGCCTACGCCTTCCATGGCGGTACCTGGTGGGACATCGATGCGATCGTGGCCGAGGTGCTGGCCCAGGGCGTGCACCACGTCTGCGTGACCGGCGGCGAGCCGCTGGCGCAGAAACGCTGCCTGGTACTGCTGGAGAAGCTGTGCGACGCAGGCCTGGACGTGTCGCTGGAAACCTCCGGCGCGCTGGACGTCAGCGCGGTCGACCCCCGCGTCTCGCGAGTGGTGGACCTGAAGACCCCCGGGTCCGGCGAAATGGCCCGCAACCGGCTGGAGAACCTGCCGCTGCTGACCCGCCGCGACCAGATCAAGTTCGTGCTGTGCAG
>NZ_QAIW01000386.1:4679-11831 GCF_003061285.1 Stenotrophomonas sp. HMWF003
AGCGCAGCATGGTGCTGTTTTCGCCCAGCAAGGACCAGGTGAGCCCGCGCCAGCTGGCCGACTGGATCGTCGAAGACCGCCTGCCGGTGCGCTTCCAGATGCAGCTGCACAAGCTGCTCTGGAACGACGAACCCGGCCGCTGAGGCCGGCTGGCGAGCGCGCGACGCCCGCGCGCCACGCCTCTTTTTCCCGTTTTCATCCCGGCGCGGGACAGCGTGCTGGCTCCCGCAACCCACCGGAAACACCCCTCATGAAAAAAGCAGTCGTCCTCCTGTCCGGCGGCATGGACTCCGCCGCCGTCATCGCCATCGCCCAGGAACAGGGCTTCGCCGTGCATGCGCTCAGCGTGCGCTATGGCCAGCGGCACACCTCCGAACTGGATGCGGCCGCCGCGGTCGCCCAGGCGCAGGGCGTGGTGGCGCACAAGACCGTCAACGTCGACCTGCGCAGCATCGGCGGCTCGGCCCTGACCGATGACATCGACGTACCCGAAGCGGGCGGGGAGGGCATTCCGGTCACCTACGTGCCGGCACGCAACACCATCATGCTGTCGGTCGCGCTGGGCTGGGCCGAAGTGCTGGGCGCCAGCGACATCTTCTGCGGCGTCAACGCCGTGGACTACTCCGGCTACCCCGATTGCCGCCCCGAGTTCATCGCCGCCTTCCAGGCCCTGGCCAACCTGGCCACCAAGGCCGGCGTCGAAGGCGCGGGCATCCAGGTGCACGCGCCGCTGCAGTTCCTGAGCAAGGCCGACATCGTGCGTGAAGGCGTGCGCCTGGGCGTGGACTTCGGCCTGACCGTGTCCTGTTACAACGCCGACGCCACCGGCGCGGCCTGCGGCCACTGCGATGCCTGCCGCCTGCGCGCGCAGGGCTTCACCGATGCCGGCGTGGCCGACCCGACCCGTTACGCCTGAGCGATAGATGGTTTCGCCTGAGCGCCTTGTGGGTTAGAATGCGCACCCCCGGCAGCGATGCCGGGGCATGTAATGGGCCGTTAGCTCAGTTGGTAGAGCAGAAGACTTTTAATCTTTTGGTCGATGGTTCGAATCCATCACGGCCCACCATTGCAGCAACGAATCAGGCGCCCACCGGGCGCCTTTTTTGTGGTCGGGCCCCTTCACTGCGTGCGCGGCACTATCGCCGCGCGACGGCACGGCCGGAGCTGAAAGGCGTGCCACTGCAGCGCAGCGCCTCTGTGCTACCAGCCGGACGGCGCGCCATCCTCATCGTCCACCGACATCCCGGTACAGCTGCGGACCCAGCCAAACAGCTGTGCAAGGTCCGCTTCGATGCTGGCAGGGTGAGCACTGATCTCCAGAAACACACGGTCGTCTTCCAGGAACAGGCGTACGTCGTAGCACCACGCATCCGCGCCCCTCGGCTCGGTGC
This sequence comes from Stenotrophomonas sp. HMWF003, assembly GCF_003061285.1. NCBI lineage: Bacteria > Pseudomonadati > Pseudomonadota > Gammaproteobacteria > Lysobacterales > Lysobacteraceae > Stenotrophomonas > Stenotrophomonas sp. HMWF003. Next base: position 6,071 of record NZ_QAIW01000386.1, read on the forward strand.
CCACCAGGCGGAACTCATGCGCGCCAACACAGCTGGAAAACGTCTCAAGCCGGGTTATCTGCCGCTTCAGCCCGTCCCGATGGGACGCATACCACCCCCTGTCGTCAAACGACAGCACGAACTCCGCTGACATCCCCATCTCCTTGCTGCGGTGATGCACCCCGCTGGGAGCACGTCGCGGCCTGCCGCAGCGCTATATCGCCCCTTCCTGCGTGGCCTGATGGGCGCCGAGCACGCGTGGACGCAGGTCCTCCACCAGCCGCTTCCTGCTGCTGCGCGCGTACTCGGCAGGCGAGAAGGGCATTGCGGACTCGGCGTAATCATCGATCAACGCCAGCAGTTCGCCAGCTGCGATGCCGGGCGGAGCGGGGTCGCCTCCGTTGCAGGTCAACGCAACCAGGGTTTCCTGCAGCACCTCTTTTCGCGCAATGCCCTTGCCACTGGACGGGTCGGCGACGCACAGGCCGAATGTGCCGTTGAAGAAGTGGGGAAGCAGCGCGTCCACCTTTGCGTCCACCAAGCGCGCGTCGTCGCCGCAGGTGTGCAGATACGCCGCCAGTTCGCCCGCCAACGTCGAAAGCACGGCTGCGCGCTCCTCACCCACGGCGGCGTCTGCGGCGATGCGGACCCAGCGGGTGCATTCGGGGCGGAAGAACGCACCGGATACCAGCGAATCGGTGTCGATCGCTCCGAACGCGGCCGAGTGGATCGTCCCCGCGTTGCAACGGTACGTCGGCGCGGGAATGGCCTCGGCTGCAATCAGCGCGTCCAGACGTTGCACGGTGATGCCTGCCAGCGCAGCGCAGGTGGATGTGTCGACAAAGTGATCGCGCAGGTACGCATCCAGCAGCATGGGACCTCCATCAGGAAAAAGTTGTAGCGTACGGAGGGTAGTCGAACGCGCGCGCGCACGGAGGATCCGCCGCCTGCCCCTGCCGCATCAGCGGGCAACGCCCCCAAACCCTTTCCCATGCTTCGCAACACTGCTGCAAGTGTGACGGGAAGCGCAATGGATCTGAACAGCGTGGGCTCTAATTACAACGAAATTCAGCATGGAGGCGATTATGGTTGGGGTATGGCGGCGTGGTTGTTCGGTGATGAATCTTGACTCTTTCATACTGTTGAATTGCTCAGGGCACTGTGAGTAGCAATGGAGCTAAATCTTCTTCTCTCGCTGTATCGGGAGCTTCCCGAATTCATTGGCATCAGAATCACGCGCGTTGATCAGGCGAGTGCGTTTGGTGATATGCCGATGAACGTTGCTGCAACACGGGGCTCAATCGAGGAGCTCGAGACGCTGCTGGGTGCCGGTGCAGATGTGAATAGCGCTGGCGAGCATGGATACACTCCGTTGCACAATGCGGTCGAACAGGGCAAGTACGAAGCAGTGGAGTGGCTGCTGCGTCACGGCGCACACAGAGGAATAAGAAACGAAGCGGGAGAGACGCCGGGACAGTTGGCCTCTTTGCTTGGTGAGACAGAAATCGCGGCGCACTTGAGCGATAGAGAGTAGAGCCGAGGCCTTAGGGCGAACGCGCAGGTAGCAGGCATGCGCCTGCAGCGTGGCAAGCGTTACCCATTGGACATGTGGACAGTGCGCGTGGCGTGGGCGTGGATGCCGTAATCAACTGCGGTGCTCCGCCGCTGGATCAGGAGGCGCACAGTGTTCCGCACCCGTCGGCGCTGAACGCCACAACGGCCTGCTGGAGCAGTGCGGCGTCGTTTTCATCCATCTGCTTGCGCGCGTCTTTCAAGGCGTCGTGCACAGGCAGTCGCTGCGCCGGCTGCAGCATGCGCGCGTAGGGAGCCGCCGTCTCGGCCAGTGCGCGGACCAGGGTGTGCCTCAGCGCGCTATCGGCAGGCTGCGCGCGCATTGTCTCGAGCATATCCAGGTACTGGCGTTGCGCGTTGCGGCGCAGGGTATCGGTCCCGTCAGGTCCCAGCGCGGCCCGTTCGTCGGGCGTGGCAACCGTAAGCCATTGGTCCAACAGCGGCTGAATCCGTGCGCCGCAGCGCAGCAGGTAAGGCAGCAGCAGGTCCAGCTGTGGTTGGAAACGTTCTGCATTGCGGCGGTGAAGGCTTGCCTGCTCGCCGGGGTGGATGCGTACGGCGACGGGCATCGCGGCCAGTCCAAACTGCATCAGCCGGGTGGACACGGTTTTACCGTACTCGCACGCGTTGACCAGCAGGCCAAGATCGGCGGGTACGTAGTCCGGCGCGAGGATCGCATCGCGGTGGGTGATCGCCGCCAGCAACTGCATGGCGTCGGCGCTGTCCAGCTGCGTCGGCGCATTGGCAGCCTCGGCCGCCTGGATCAGGTGCAGGTAGTCGCGCGCGGCTTCGTACTGCGTCATGAACTGCGGCGGGATGTCGTTGGCCCTGGCGGGCGCCACGGCCAACAGCGCTGCAAGGAACGTTGCGCCAAGTGGCAGCGGTGTCCGTGCAGGCGCGCGCGACGCCCAACGTCGGGCGAATGAAAAAACTGGGGTGCCGCTCATCCGTGGCGCATTCCTGGGATCGATTCCGCACGCAGGGTAGGGAGCCGGGCGCATGCCGGCAACCGCGGGGACAATGCGCTGCGCGGCTTCCTGCCGGGGCGGAAGCCTCCCTTGCCTCCCACGGGGATTATGTATAGTCGGTTTTGTGATCAGGCGCGCGGTTTGGTGTTCAATCCGCGTGATAAAGCAGTAGGTGATTATTCCCTCCATTTACTCTGACGTATCCAAGGAAGGCGCCATGGCACGGAACTGGATTGTGATGGGAGACCCCACCAGCAGTGGCGGGCAGGTCATCACGGCATCGAATGAAACCGACATCATGGGAATGGGGGTTGCCCGGATAGGCGACAAGGCCACCTGCCCGAGGCTGCACAAGGGTATTTTCCCCATTATCGACGGGGATATCACGATCCTGGTGGATGGACAGCCCGTGGCCTTGCACGGTTGCGCGTTGGCCTGCGGGTGTCGCGTGCTCTCTGGCCAGCAGGCCAATGTCTTCGCTGAAAGTGGTGCAGCCGCGGGCAGCGCCGCTGGCGCAGGAACCGGCGCCGCCGCGGGGGCGGGACAAGCGGCGGCCGGCGCAGCAGGTGCCCTGAAAGCTGTGATGGCCTCGGCGGCGACGTTCGATCAGGCAATCCGCTTCGTTGGCAAAGGGGGGACGCCGTTGGCTGAGGTGCCTTACACCCTGCATCTGGCCGATGGCCGCACGGTATCTGGAACCACCGATGCCCAAGGAGAAACCACGCGCGTCTCGACAGAGCAGAGCCAGACCATCGTGCGCGCGGAACTGCGCGCGCCCGCACAACCGGTCGGTTGCTGCGCGCGCGTGGCGCCGGACGGCAGCGAAGACATGGAGGTTTTCGACGTCGACGGCGTGGTGACCACATCGGAGGCGCTGGGCACGTCGATCGCCCCGGTTACCGCGCCCGGCCACGAGCGCGGCCTGACGTCGGGAGAGATCGACATGGCCCGCCTGGTCTTTGGTGATGCAGTCGACTACGCCCAGGTGAAGGTCCACAACCACGGCTACTGGATGTTCTTCGGGTTCCAGAACAAGGACACCGCGGTGACACCCAACGGGGAGATGTATTTCCCGAAGGGTATCTACAAGGACGACTATTCGACCGACAGCGTCAGCTTCCAGCAGTTCTTCATCCATGAAATGACGCATGTCTGGCAGTACCAGCTCGGTTACAACGTCAAACTGGTCCGCGCGCCGCGCCCCAACATGAGCTACGACTACGTGCTGGATGAGATCCGCCTGTTCCCCGACTACAACATGGAAGCGCAGGGCGACATGTTGGCGGACTATTTTCTGGTGGCCTTCCGCGGCTCCCAGTCACGCATGAATAATGTGCGTTACCGTACGGTGCCCGATATCGGTGCGCAGCTCGAACGCACCCTGCAGCCCTTCCTTGCCGCTCGCAGTGACAAGAGCAACCTGCCCAGGACCACGCAATGAGCCGTCTGCATGTTTCCCTGCTGTTGATCGGCGTGCTGGTGCCGGGCCTGGCCAGCTGCGCCTCGCCCGCCGGCCGCTATCAGCAGGCGCTGGTCAAGGAGCAGCAGGGCGTTCCCTGTTTCGGCGTGCCCGCCGCCCGCGAAGGCGACGCGCCCGCGAAGATAACCGGGGTGTCGGTGATGGAGGTCGGTTCGGGCGGTGCGGCGATCTGGGAACGTGATTTCCTGCGCGATGGCCAGGCCGAACCCACGCTGGCCCCGGATCAATGCCTGCGCTACGGCGACGGTGGCACGTCACCACCGCCGCGCCTGCAGCCTGGCAAGCGCTACCAGGTGGAACTGTGGGGCAGTGCGCCGGCCAAGCGCGGGGCACCGCAATCGCGCTGGTTCAACGGGTACTTCTGCGTGGTGGATTCAGGCGGTGCACCGACGGTCAACGCCGTCCTGCAGGGCAGGGATGGCACGCTGCGCTGGGACGCGTGCGGGTCCGCTGCACAGCCAGTGGGCCGGGCCGGGCGCTGAGCGCGCGCCGAAGGTACAACGATTCCGACGTCCGGCAGGCCGCAACGGTGGACGCCCGGGCGCCGACTCTGGCTACAATCAAGTCATCCCGGTAGCTCCCGGGCGCTGACCAAGTGCCACACAGTGAAGATTCTCCTGACAGGAAGTTCAGGCCGGGTGGGGCGCGCGATCTTCGGCGCGCTGTCCGCACGGCACGAGGTGGTCGGGGTTGACCGCAGCCCCTTCAATACCACGCGGTACGTGGCCGATATCACCGATGTGCGCACGCTGCGCACGGCGCTGGTGGGCGTGGATGCGGTGATCCATTGCGCCGCGCTGCACGCTCCGCATGTGGGGCTGATGTCCGACACCGAATTTCATCGCATCAATGTGGAAGGTACCCGCACCCTGGCGATGCTGGCCCGCGATGCCGGGGTGTCGCGCTTCGTGTTCACCAGCACCACCGCGTTGTACGGCCATGCGATCGTGCCGGGGCGCTGCACGTGGATCGATGAGCGCACCGTGCCGCAACCACGCACGGTCTACCACCGCTCCAAGCTGGCGGCCGAGCACTGGCTGGAGGAGGCGGCCAGCCCCGGCTTCCAGGTGCGGGTGATCCGGATGTCGCGGTGCTTCCCTGAAACCGCCCAGCGCATGCTGCTGTATCGCCTGCATCGCGGCATCGACGTGCGCGACGTGGCCGATGCGCACGCGGCGGCCCTGCGCAACACCGGGCCCATGTTCCAGCGCTATATCGCCAGCGGCGCCACGCCGTTCGGCCCGGAAGACTGCGAACGGCTGGTCACTGAGCCGCGCGCGGTCCTGGCGCGGCGCTGCCCGCAGTGGCTGGCCGAGTACGACCGGCGCGGCTGGGCGCTGCCGGTGATCGACCGCATCCACGACGCCACCGCGGCCAGCATCGGCCTGGGCTGGCGTAGCCAGCGTGGCCCGGAAGCGGTGCTGGCGCAGCTGGACGAGCACTCCATCGAAGTGCTGCCGCATCCGATGCGCGACGCGGATTGCACGGTGGGTTGACCGCTGCGGGTCAGTGCCGGGCCAGGTCCGCGCCCACTTCATCCAGCACCCGTTGCGCGCGGGCGCGGGCCGGTGCATTGGCAGGCATGTCGATGGGCAGGTCCGGTGAGATGCCGGCCACTTCGTCGCTGCCATCGGCGCGCAGGCGCACGCAGTTCGGGATGCGCATGCGCAGCTGTGAGTGCGGCAAAACGCGCGGTGGCGGCGGACTCATGAAGCCGCAGCCGTAGCCGCCGGTCGTGCTGCCGACCACGCGTGCGATCCGG
>NZ_QAIW01000040.1:0-1520 GCF_003061285.1 Stenotrophomonas sp. HMWF003
ACCCCGACTATCGCCCCCGCCGCATGCGCCACGACGAGTTCTCGCGCCGCCTGATGCGCGAAAACACGCTCACCACCGACGACCTGATCTACCCGGTGTTCGTGCATGAGCTGGCCGGCCGCGCGCCGGTGGCGTCGATGCCCGGCGTGGAGCGCCTGTCCATCGACGAACTGCTCAAGGTGGCCGAAGAAGCGCTGGAGCTGGGCATCCCGGTGATCGACCTGTTCCCGGTGATCGACCCGTCCGGCAAGTCGCTGGACGCGGCCGCCGCGTGGGACGAGAACGGCCTGGCGCAGCGCGCCATCCGCGCGCTGAAGTCGCGCTTCCCCGAGCTGGGGGTAATGACCGACGTGGCCCTGGACCCGTACACCACCCACGGCCAGGACGGCATCATCGACGACAAGGGCTACGTGCTCAACGACATCACCGTCGCCGCGCTGGTGAAGCAGTCGCTGTCGCACGCCGCCGCCGGCGTGGACATCATTTCGCCGTCGGACATGATGGACGGCCGCATCGGCGCCATCCGCCGCGCGCTGGATGCCGATGACCACGTCAACGTGCGCATCATGGCCTACTCGGCCAAGTACGCCTCGGCGTTCTACGGCCCGTTCCGCGATGCGGTGGGCAGCTCGGCCAGCCTGGGCAAGGCCGACAAGAAGACCTACCAGATGGACCCGGCCAACGGCGACGAGGCCATGCGCGAAATCGCGCTGGACCTGGAAGAGGGCGCGGACATGGTGATGGTCAAGCCGGGCATGCCGTACCTGGACCTGGTGCGCCGGGTGAAGCAGCAGTTCGGCGTGCCGACCTTCGCCTACCAGGTCAGTGGCGAGTACGCGATGATGAAGGCCGCCTTCGCCAACGGCTGGCTGGACGAGCGCGCCTGCGTGCTGGAGTCGCTGATCGGTTTCAAGCGCGCCGGTGCCGATGGCGTGCTGACCTATTTCGCCCCGCAGGTGGCGCGTTGGCTGCGCGAACGCTGACAATACGCGCCACTACGCCGACAGGACGATAACGATGCAGACGATGGGATGGGTCCAATGGGTGACCTGGGGCACCGGGGTGGTGGTGTTCGCGGCGGTGATCGGGCTGGTCATCCGCGGCGTGCTGCGCGCGGCCAAGCGCCCGCCGGAACAGCCGTCCGCCGCCGCCCGGGTGGCGCGTGAGGCGCAGCTGTCGCCCGAACTGCAGGCGCAGCTGGCCGCGTTGAACCAGCGCAAGGACCACGGCGACATGAGCGAAGCGGAGTACGAACGGCAGCGCGCCGCGTTGCTGTCGGCGCGCTGACCGCATCGATTCCCCTCAACGGCACGCACCGCCCGGTGCGGCCGGTGCCTTCATCCGGTACAGGTCCAGCCCGCCCGCGCGCGGTGCGCGGGCCATGCCGGCCACCACCAGCTCGCCCGGCTTGGCGGCATCCACCACCGGCGCGCCGGTCTGGCCGTCGGCCGTGTTGAACGACAGCACCAGCGGCGTGGCCGGCTGGCGGTAGTCGCAGCCCACCACCCACACCTGCGCAT
>NZ_QAIW01000387.1:0-1331 GCF_003061285.1 Stenotrophomonas sp. HMWF003
AACCGCAGAGCTGACCCGCACCCAGATCCTGCAGCAGGCCGGTACGGCCATGCTGGCCCAGGCCAACCAGGTGCCGCAGAACGTGCTCAGCCTGTTGCAGCGCTGACATGAGCCGCTCCTGAAGCACGTCATGAGCGTCTAACCCAAATCACGTGCAACCGCTCAAGGACCTCTTCCCATGGCACAAGTCATCAATACCAACACGATGTCGTTGAATGCTCAGCGTAACCTGAGCACCAGCGGCAGCTCCCTGGCCACCACCATCCAGCGTCTGTCGTCCGGTTCGCGCATCAACAGCGCCAAGGACGACGCGGCTGGCCTGGCGATCTCCGAGCGCTTCGGCACCCAGATCCGCGGCACCGACGTCGCCATCCGCAATGCCAACGACGGCATCTCGCTGGCCCAGGTCGCAGAAGGCTCGCTGACCGAAATCGGCAACAACCTGCAGCGCGTCCGCGAACTGTCGGTGCAGGCGTCCAACGCCACCAACTCGGCCAGTGACCGCAAGGCCCTGCAGGCCGAAGTGACCCAGCTGGTCAGCGAAATCGACCGCGTTGCCAAGCAGTCCGACTTCAACGGCACCAAGCTGCTGGACGGTTCGTTCTCCAGCCAGCTGTTCCAGGTCGGTGCCAACGCCGGCCAGGCCATTGCCATCGACAAGGTGGTGGATGCCAAGACCAACGCCCTGGGCGGCGCGCAGTTCGCCACCGCTACCGTTGCCAAGGTGACCGGTGCCAACGATACCGACGTGGCCATCGCCGCGTTCAGCATCACCGACAGCAAGGGCACCGAAGTCAAGTTCGACAAGCTGGACATGAAGAGCGTCGGCACCGCCGCCGAGAACGAAGTGGCTGCCGGCAAGGCGCTGGCGACCCACATCAACGCCAAGATCGGTGAAACCGGCGTCTACGCCGAAGCCGATGCAACCGGCGCGGTGACCCTGACCTCGGTCAAGGACAGCGTGGACAAGGACGGCGCAGCGACGGTCTTCTCGACCGACGTGGCCGGCGCTGGCACCGTCACCATGGGCACCAAGCAGTTTGCCGATGCGATCGACGTGTCCACCGTGAAGGGTGCCCAGCAGGCGCTGGAAATCGTCGACAAGGCCCTGGGTGCGATCAACAACACCCGCGCCGACCTCGGTGCCATCCAGAACCGCTTCACCTCGGTCGTTGCCAACCTGCAGACCTCCACGGAGAACCTGTCGGCCTCGCGTAGCCGCATCCGCGATACCGACTTCGCCAAGGAAACCGCAGAGCTGACCCGCACCCAGATCCTGCAGCAGGCCGGTACGGCCATGCTGGCCCAGGCCAACCAGGTGCCGCAGAACG
>NZ_QAIW01000388.1:0-3533 GCF_003061285.1 Stenotrophomonas sp. HMWF003
GCCGACCGTTGGTCGGCACGGCGGTGGTCGTGGCTTACGGTGCCGCGACGGTGGCGGGGGCGGGCTTGCGGATGCCGAACAGCGGCAGCGTGACGCCGCAGAGCGGGCCGATCAGCAGCGCGAAGGCGAGGGTGCCCACGCCGACGTTGCCGCCCAGCCACCAGCCGATCAGCAGCACGGTGCCCTCGATGAGGCTGCGGACGACCCAGATCGGCCAGCCGGTGCGGGCGTGCAGGCCGGTCATCAGACCGTCGCGCGGGCCGGGGCCAAACCTGGCGCCGATATACAGGCCGGTGGCCACGGCCACCATCAGCAGCCCACAGACGAACACCGGCACCTGCCACGCCAGCCCGTGCACCGCCGGCAGCAGCCACAGGCCGAACTGCGCGCTCGGTCCGATCAGCATGACGTTGAGTACCGTGCCCAGCCCCGGCTTCTGCCGGATCGGCCACCACAGCAACAGCACCAGCGCGCCGATCACGTTGGTGGCCACGCCGAACGACAGCGGCGTCTGCAACGCGATGACCTGCGACAGCACATCCCACGGCGCCACCCCGATCGCGGCACGGATCATCACCGCCGCGCCCATGCCGTACAGGAACAGGCCAAGCAGCAGTTGCAACAGGCGCAGGGGAAGTGAAGTGGGCATGGCAGGTGTCACCGGAGGGGCCCTTGACTGTAGGGTGCGCCCGCCACGCCGGACAGATACAGATGCACGCCAATATGCGCCGACACCTGCGCCACCGGCTTGCGTCTACCAGCCGGCCAGCACCAGCTTGCCGACCGTGCCACCGCTTTCCAGTTGCCGGTGGGCCTCGCGCAGGTTGGCGGCATTGATCAGGCCCAGATGCGCACTGCGCGTGCTGCGCAGTTCGCCGGCATCGACCAGGCTTGCAACGCGGTTCAGGATGCGGTGCTGTTCGATCATGTCCGCGGTGCGGAACTTCGCGCGTGCAAACATGAATTCCCAATGGATGCCGATGCACTTGGCCTTGTAGGGATCGCCGATGCGCAATGCCGCGCGCGGCTCGACGATCAGGCCGACATGCCCCTGTGGGGCCAGCAGTTCGCCGAGCACATCCCAGTACGTGTCGGTGTCGGCCAGGTTGAGCGCCACCTGCACCTGCGCGATGCCCAGTGCCTGCAGCTGCGGTGGCAAGGGCTGGTGGTGGTCGACCACGTGGTGGGCGCCCATCTGCAGGCACCACTGCACCGACGCGGCGCGCGACGCCGTGGCGACCACGGTGAAGCCGGCATGCCGGGCCAGCTGGATCGCCATCGAACCCACGCCGCCGGCACCGCCGATGACCAGCAACACCTGGCCGGCATGGCGACGGTCATCAAACTGCAATGGCATGCGCTGGAACAGCAGTTCCCAGGCAGTCAGCGTGGTCAGCGGCAGCGCTGCGGCGTCGGCGAAATCCAGCGTGGTCGGCTTGCGCCCGACCAGTCGCTCATCCACCAGGTGCCACTGCGCGTTGCTGCCGGTGCGTGTCACATCGCCGGCGTAATACACCTCGTCGCCGGGCGCGAAGGCCACTACGTCCGGGCCAACGGCTTCAACGGTTCCGGCGGCGTCGTAGCCAAGAATGCGCGGGGGATCTTCGCGTTCCGGACGCGGCGCGCGCTGTTTGGTATCCACGGGATTGACGGAAATGGCCTGTATTCGCACCCGTAGATCCGAACCTGAGGGCGGACCGGGGTCGGGCAGCGTCAGATCAAGCAGTGCGGCGGGGTCGTCGATCGGCAGGTACTGGCGCAAACCCACGGCTTTCATGGCAGCTCCGGTGCAGGACGTTCCTCATCATACGTCCGCCAACAAAGCTGTTCTTGCGCTGAATCAAGGCGGGTGCGGATTTTTCACGGAATACTGCGATGGTGCAGTCCAGGGGTAGCAAAATGGGGTCGGATCCCTTGCCATTGCTGGGTCTTGCGCAATTTCATCAACCTGTATAGGGTGCCACCAGCTGGGCCGGTAGAGGTCTGGCGGTCGTCTTCACATGTTACGTGACTGTTAACATCACCTTCACCCTCCTGAGCATAATGTTCGCGGCGGTGGCGTGCTGAATCGGCAGTCTGAAAACGACGCAGGTGCTGGCCCATGCCTCTACCGGTTTCATACCCCCGAAATAGGAGCTGTACTCAATGAACAAGAAGATCCTCACTGCCGCGCTGCTGGGCGGTCTGGCTTTCGCCCAGGCTGCATCGGCGCAGGATTTTGACGACCGCTGGTACCTGACCGGTTCGGCCGGCTTCAACTTCCAGGATAACGACCGTCTGACCAACGACGCTCCGTTCGTGACCCTGGGCCTCGGTAAGTTCATCAGCCCCAACTGGTCGCTGGACGGCGAGCTGAACTACCAGAACCCGAACTTCGATGCCAACCAGGATCTGAACTGGAGCCAGTACGGCGTGTCGGTCGACATGCGTCGCCACTTCATCTCTGAAGGCCGTGGCTGGAACCCGTACCTGCTGATGGGTCTGGGCTACCAGAAGTCGGAAGAAGAGTACGCCGCCAACAGCCTGAATGGTCCGCGTGAGCGCAAGGACGGCAACTTCGCCGCCAAGCTCGGCGTCGGCCTGCAGACCACCTTCGAAAAGCGCGTTGCTGTCCGCGCCGAAGTGGCCTACCGCGCTGACTTCGACGACCAGAGCATCTCCGCTCCGTCGGAAGACTGGTTCGGCGACGTGCTGGCTTCGGTCGGCGTCGTGATCCCGCTCGGCCCGGCTCCGACCGCCGCTGTGGTTGCCCCGGCTCCGGTTGCTCCGAGCTGCGCCGACCTGGATGACGACGGTGACGGCGTCAACAACTGCGACGACAAGTGCCCGGATTCGCAGCCGGGTCAGACCATCGGTCCGGACGGTTGCCCGGTCCCGGTCTCGATCGATCTGAAGGGTGTGAACTTCGACTTCGACAAGGCGACCCTGCGTCCGGACGCCGTGGCGATCCTGAGCGAAGCCACCGAGATCCTGAAGCGTTACCCGGATCTGCGTGTTGAAGTTGCCGGTCACACCGACTCGAAGGGTACCGACGCTTACAACCAGAAGCTGTCGGAGCGTCGCGCCACCACCGTGTATGACTACCTGACCAAGAACGGCGTGTCCGCTTCGCGTCTGGTGGGCCCGATCGGCTACGGCGAGAGCCGTCCGATTGCGCCGAACACCAACCCGGATGGCTCGGACAACCCGGAAGGTCGTGCAAAGAACCGTCGTACCGAGCTGAACGTCCAGAACTAATCCTTCTGGTAGTACAGTTTCAGAAGAGGGCCCGGCATTGCCGGGCCCTTTTTTTTGTTCTTTTTCCGCCCGCGTGGCAAAAAAGCACGTGCCGTTGCTTTGGCCCTTTCCAGGCACGGCAGTCGGTGGGTCGGGGGCTGGGTCCCCATGCCCTTTCCGGCGAATGTCCCCCGGCGTCGGCCTGCGGCCGCCACCTCCTCCTTTATTTCGCCTCCAAGGGCATGGGGACCCAGCCCCCGACCCACCGACTGCCAGGAAAAAAGCCCTGCTCCCCGCCCGTACCGCAAGCCGAGCTC
>NZ_QAIW01000388.1:3555-3910 GCF_003061285.1 Stenotrophomonas sp. HMWF003
AAAGGAGGAGGCCGCCCCGCGGCCGGGGGACATTTGCGCCAGGGGCCTACCGGCTGCTACGGAGCCCTCACGCTCGCGGATGACCGGACGAAGCTCGCTTTTTAAAAGCCTTGACCAAGAAATCAACAATAAATCCAACAAGTTGCCGTATTCATTGAATGTGGGATCTTGAAAGCCGTTGTGGCGCTGTTAAACTCGCCGCGTCACCCCTTTTCCCTGGATGCATCCCATGCTGCGTATCGCACTGGCCGCCGTGCTCGGCCTGGCCTTGGTTCCCACCGCCTACGCAGCCGTGGATTGCTCGGCGCATGCCATCAGCGCCTCGCCGCTGCCGCTGCCGGCCACCGCAATCGCC
>NZ_QAIW01000388.1:3920-7071 GCF_003061285.1 Stenotrophomonas sp. HMWF003
CACCTCCAACTTCGACCAGCAGCAGTCGCTTGATCGCGTCCTGCAGCGCCTGCGCATCGATGGCTGCCAGAACATCGCCAAGGCCATGCCCGGCGCACCGGCGATCAAGGCCAACGACCCGGCCGCCTACAAGCCGGCCACCGAATTTGACAATACGCCGTGGCGCTTTGACATGAGCCAGAACGGCAAGCGCATGACCGCCGAAGAATTCGATGCCTGGATGAAGGCCCGTGGCGTGCGCGTGGTCAAGGCGCGTCCGGTTCCCGCTGCAGCCCCGGCCGCGGCCGAAGTACCGGCTGACACCAAGCCGGGCGAGAAGAAGTAAGCCGCCCTGCGCGGAGCACGATGAGCACACGCCGGCCCCCTGCCGCGCCTGCCTCTCGACCACGCCGCCCCGAGCGGCGTGCGTCACCGGTAACACGTCCGCGCAGCGACGATGCACCGCGCCATGGCCTGGCGCGCGTGCTCTCCAAGGCCGGGCTGTGTTCGCGCACCGAAGCGGCGCGCTGGATCCAGGCAGGCCGCGTCACCGTTGATGGCCGCGTCATCAACAACCCCGAATTTCCCATCATCGACGGTCGCCACCACGTGCGCGTCGATGGCCAGCCGCTGGATGCGCCACGCCGCATCCACCTGATGCTCAACAAACCGCGCGGCCTGGTCACCACCGCCCAGGACGAGCAGGGCCGTGACACCGTCTACCGCTGTTTCGATGGTGCCGGCCTCCCGTGGATCGCGCCGGTCGGGCGCCTGGACAAAGCCAGCGAAGGCCTGCTGTTGTTCAGCAACGACCCGCAATGGGCCGCGCGCCTGACCGACCCCGCCACCGGCCCGGACAAGACCTACCACGTCCAGATCGACGCCATTCCCGATGCTGCGCAGCTGCAGGCGTTGTGCACCGGGGTGGAGGACGAAGGCGAGCATCTGCGCGCGCGCCGCGCCACCCTGCTGCGCAGTGGCGACAAGACCGCCTGGCTGGAAGTGGTGCTGGAAGAAGGCCGCAACCGGCATATCCGCCGCCTGCTGGCCGCGTTGGACATCAACGTGCTGCGCCTGGTGCGCGTGGCCATCGGGCAACTGCCGATGGGTGCGCTGGGCAAGGGCACCTGGCGCGAACTGAGCGCGCACGACCTGGACCTGCTGTATGCCGCGGCCGACGGTGCCGTGGCCCCGCCGTGACTTCCTGGCCTGCCCGTGCGTGGCAGGCCGACCGAACCGGGCAATGGATGGCCTTGTACCCGACGTTCCATTCACTCCCGGGAGATTCCCCCATGCACGCCCAACGCCTCAACCTTTCCCTGTTCCGCGGCGCCTGCCTGCTGGCGTCGGCCGCACTGCTGGCTGCCTGCGGCGGACACAAGCACACCGCCAAGGCGGACGCGCCGGTGGCTGACAAGGTGGTGGAAGTCACGACCCCTGAACTCGACGGCCGCGGCAGCTACCGTTTCATGATGAGCAACGGCGACAAGAAGATGTCGGCCGACGAGTTCGACGCCTGGATGAAGGCCAACGGCATCCGCGTGGCCAAGGGCAACGGCCAGGACCGCCCGGTCGCCGCACCGGTGGTGGTGGCCAGCAAGGAACAGGCCAAGGACAAGAAGAAAAAGAAGAAGTAACCCCGCCGCGCGCGTCGCACCGACGGTAGAGCCGACCGTTGGCCGGCTGGGGCACGCAAGACGTGCCCCGTGTCGGATGGTGATGACCCCACATCTACGGCTGATGACCTGCGACGGAGGGCAGCCGACCAACGGTCGGCTCTACCCCCCGGAATGCGCGGGTGCGGCGGTAGCGCCGTGCGGCACTCAGCCCTTGATCACGCCCAGCTCCAGACCGATGCGGGTGAACGCATCGATGGCGCGGTCCAGGTGCGCACGCGTGTGCGCGGCGCTGATCTGCGTGCGGATGCGTGCCTGGCCCTTGGGCACCACCGGGAAGAAGAAGCCGATCGCGTAGATGCCTTCTTCCAGCAGGCGCTCGGCGAACTTCTGCGCCAGCGGCGCGTCGTACAGCATCACCGGGCTGATCGGGTGCACGCCCGGCTTCACGTCGAAACCGGCCGCGGTCATCTTCTCGCGGAAGTAGGCGGTGTTCTCGGCCAGCGTGCTGCGCAGGTCGTCGGCGGCGGCCAGCATCTCGAACGCCTTGATGCCGGCGGCGACCACGTGCGGCGGCAGCGAGTTGGAGAACAGGTACGGGCGCGAACGCTGGCGCAGCAGTTCGACCACTTCGCTGCTGGCGCAGGTGAAGCCACCCAGCGCGCCGCCCATCGCCTTGCCCAGGGTGCCGGTGATGATGTCGATCTTCTCCAGCACGCCCTTGACCTCGGCCGAGCCGCGGCCGGTGGCGCCCAGGAAGCCGGTGGCATGGCATTCGTCGATGTGCACCAGCGCGTTGTACTTCTTCGCCAGCGCGGTGATTTCGTCCAGCGGGGCAATGAAGCCGTCCATCGAGAACACGCCATCGGTGGTGATCAGCTTGGTCCGGCAGCCGGCGGCATCGGCGGCCTGCAGCTGGGCTTCCAGGTCGGCCATGTCGCAGTTGGCGTAGCGGAAGCGCTTGGCCTTGCACAGGCGCACGCCGTCGATGATCGAGGCGTGGTTGAGCGCGTCGGAGATGATGGCGTCGTTCTCGCCCAGCAGCGGCTCGAACAGGCCGCCGTTGGCATCGAAGCAGGCCGCGTACAGGATGGTGTCCTGCTTGCCGAAGAACGTGGCGATCTGCTGTTCCAGCTGCTTGTGCAGGTCCTGGGTGCCACAGATGAAGCGCACCGAGGCCATGCCGAAGCCGTGGCTGTCCAGCGCGTCCTTGGCGGCCTGGATCAGGTCGGGGTGGTCGGCCAGGCCCAGGTAGTTGTTGGCGCAGAAGTTCAGCACCGTGCGGCCGTCGTCCAGGGTGATCTCGGCCGACTGCGGGCTGGTGATGATGCGTTCGGACTTGAACAGGCCCTGGGCGCGGATCGCCTCCAGTTCTTCAACGTAGTGCTGGGTCAGCGGGGCGGAGGTGGCGTCGCTCATGGCAGGCAGTCTTCGGCACGGGAAAACCGGGATTTTACCTGTCGCCGCCGGGCAGGGGGGGGGCGCTGGCGGTGGCTCGGCGGGCCGGGTGCGGTCGGAACGGTTGCACACGTGATTGTTGCATCGCAATATCAATC
>NZ_QAIW01000389.1:0-1264 GCF_003061285.1 Stenotrophomonas sp. HMWF003
CCTAAGGCCAGTTCTCTAGCACCCGCCTTACCAAGAGGAAGGGGGGGGCCGGGATGGGCATCTTGATGTCCATACCCATCCTTGGCCCTCGCTGGTCGGCCCAGCGCATGTTCCCGACAAGGCCTAACAATCCCCAAAGGTAGCGTCGCTAGAGAATTGCACTTGAATCATGGTGCACCGCAACGCCATCAAGATGCGGAAGAACCCAGGCCAAGTGTCCCACCATCACTGACCTCCTGAAACTGGAAATTAGACTCCGAAGGTATGAGCGCGTCGCAGTCGATCTGGCGGCAGTGGTTCCATGTGACGTACAACTGTACCAGCGTCGGCTTCGCGCAGTCTGCATCAAATAGCTCGCAAACTTCTGTGTAAAGCGTCGCCTATGGGGCCATTTGGACTTTACGTTAGCGCAGGCCAACCACTTCTTCGAAATCAAAAGCAACAAACGATTTCCCCTTGTTCGCATCAAAGCGCATGGTGTCCATCGGAGTCTAGAAGCTCCTTGAAGAGTGTAAGTTGGACGTCCTGAGTCGGGAGGGTGGCTAATACAAGACCCTTGCGGAAATACGCCCACCGAGCTTCGATCGGCTTCTAGCCTCCCGACACCCTCGCCATCCCGGCGAGGGCGATCCTTACAGGAGGTCCAACATGCACAGGTCCTGGGTGACTCGGCCCGAATTCGTCCCGCCCAAGCGCAAGCCTTACGCCCGCCCGGCCCCCACCTGCAAAGTGGGCGCGCAGCACTATCCCACCCGCGAGGAATACGGCAGCGATGAGGTCATTCCCTACGTTCGCCTGCGTGGCCGCTGGCTGGACAAGCTCGGCTTCGACGTAGGCGCGCGCCTGAAGATTGAAACCAGCCCTGGCTGCATCACCCTTACGGTGGTGGAGCGCCCGGTGGTGGTGCCCAAGAAGATCCCCAGGAAGCTGCAGCGCGCAGCCGGCTGATCGGTCCGTCCCGCCAGCCAGGCGGGCACTGCACGGCGGTGCCGTGCGGATTCCAATCTGTTTCACTATCCAGCAGTAGGAGGAACTCATGAGCGAGAGTGTCTTCATGCAGGTAACGATGGACGCCGGGCTACGCGCCCGCTTCCAGCAAGCGGCGGCGCACGAACGGCGTCCGGCCGCCCAGGTGTTGCAAGCGCTGATGCGGGAGTACGTGGCGCGTCATGCGGGGGCAGGGGAGGTGCCGGATGCGGCAGGCGCCGACCGCGACCTGGAAGCAATGGTGCAGCGGCAGCAGGGGTGGCATTCCAGTCCGTTC
>NZ_QAIW01000389.1:1277-4193 GCF_003061285.1 Stenotrophomonas sp. HMWF003
GGGTGATGGCCACGGGCCCCCGCGGTCACCGGGGGCGGGGTGCTTGAGTAACGCCGCGCGGGCGCATCTGACGTATCCAGCCTTGCCATGCGGGATACGACGAACGTAATTTACGTTCAGCGTAGCGCTGGGTCATGCTTGTTTGCATGACCCGCACACCTACGTCCATCCGCTCTGTCTTCGCCAGCCGCCTCAAGGCGTGCCGGCTTGAGCAGGGCCTGACTCAACGCGCGTTGGGGGTGCTTGTGGGATTGCCAGAAGATGTTGCGGGCGTTCGCATCAACCGGTACGAGCGGGCCGTGCACAATTGCGACATCGAGACAGCGCAGAAGATTGCCCGTGCCTTGGGCGTTTCCGTCGCCTATCTGTTTGCGGAAACGGACCAGCTTGCCGAGCTCATTGATGAGTTCGGCAAGCTGTCTGGCAAGGCGCAGGAAGCGTTGCTTCTGGAAGTGCGGCGCAAGGCGACGAGATAGCGCGTGCCTGCGCCGCCCCTGCTTACAGTTCCACCACCACTTTGCCCTTCGCCCGCCCGCTTTCCACATACGCCAGCGCGCCCTGGGTGTCCTGGAACGGAAACACCCGGTCAATGACCGGTGCGAGTGCGCCGGACTCGACCAGCGAGGTGACGGTGCTCAGTTGCGCCCCATCGGCCCGCATGAAGACGAAGGTGTACGTGACCCCCTTCTTCTTGGCCTTGCTGCGGATGCCATGGCTGAGCAGGCGCATGACCTGCTTCAGCGGCCAGGCCAGCCCACGCGCGGCGGCGAAGGCGGGCGTGGGCGGGCCCGAGATGGAGATGAGGTGGCCACCCGGCTTGAGGATCTGCAGCGAGCGCTCCAGTTCCTCTTTGCCCAGGCTGTTGAGCACCACGTCGTAGTCGTGCAGTGCTGTGGCGAAATCCTGCTGCCTGTAGTCGATGACCACATCCGCGCCCAGCGCCTTCACCCACCCCACGTTGGGCGTGCTGGTGGTGGTGGCCACGAACGCGCCAAGGTGTTTGGCCAGCTGGATCGCCACGGTGCCAACGCCGCCGGAGCCCGCCTGGATGAAGACCTTCTGCCCGGGCTTCAGCTGGGCGGTTTCGACCAGCGCCTGCCACGCGGTCAGCGCGACCAGCGGCAGCGAGGCGGCTTCCACCATGGTCAGGTTGCCGGGCTTGAGGGCCACGGAGGCGGCGTTGACGGCGATGAACTCGGCGAACGCGCCGATGCGGTCAACGTCGGGACGTGCATACACCTCATCGCCCGGTTTGAACTGGGAAACCCCGGCACCCACGCGCTCCACCGTACCGGCCAGGTCGTTGCCCAGAATCAGCGGCAGGCGATACGGCAGGATCACCTTGAATTCGCCACGCCGGATCTTGGGGTCCAGCGCGTTGACGCTGGCCGCGTGCACGCGGATGAGTACATCGCCATCGCGCAGCGCTGGCGTTGGCACGTCATCGATGTGCCCCGTTTCGTTCTTGCCATACCGGTCGATGAGGAAGGCTTTCATGGGCGATAGCGCTCCGCTGCCTGCGCCTGTCGGATGTCCGAGAGCAGGCCCTGGCGCGATGCCTCCAGCGTGTCCCAGCGTGCGGCCACATGCAACGGCGGAATGGTCACGGTCTCGCGGCGATCGAAGCCTACCAGCGCGGCATCGACCAGTTCGCCGACGTCCATCACTTCCGGCAAGGTGTTGATGTCGATGCCGGCACGCTCCCAGATCTCGGTGCGGGTGGCTGCGGGCAGCACGGCCTGCACGTAAACGCCCTTGGGCGACAGCTCCAGGCTGAGCCCCTGCGACAGGAACAGGACGAAGGCCTTGGTCGCACCGTAGACAGACATGCCGAACTCCGGGGCCAGTCCCACTACCGAGCCGATGTTGACGATTGCGCCTTCGCCGGCGTTGGCCAGCCGTGGGGCGATGGCCGCGGCCAGGCGCGTCAGGGCGAGGGTGTTGAGGGTGACCAGGTGTTCGATGCTGTCGGCCGACTGGTCGGTGAAGCCGCCGGACTGCGCCACGCCCGCGTTGTTGATCAGGATGCCGATGCGGGCATCGTCGCGCAGGCGGGTTTCCACGTTGGCCAGATCGGCGCGCTGGGTGAGGTCGGCCGGCAGGACGTCTACGGCGACCCCGGTGTCCTGGCGCAGGCGAGCGGCCAGCGTTTCCAGGCGCGCCGTGTCGCGCGCAACCAGCACCAGGTCGTGGCCGCGGCGGGCGAAGCGTTCGGCGTAGACGGTGCCGATGCCGCTGGAGGCGCCGGTGATGAGAACGGTGGGAAGCAGGCTCATGGTGTGTCTCTTGGAATGGGGTGGGCGAAAAGGGCGTGCGGCGTGAAGCTGTGTGAGGGTTACTGCGGCGTCGTATCGGTCAACGCGGGGTAGTCGGTGTAGCCTTCCGCGCCGCCGCCGTACAACGTGGCGGGGTTCAAGGCGTTCAAGGGCGCGCCGGTCTTCAGGCGTTCCACCAGGTCGGGATTGCTGATGAAGGCGCGGCCAAACGCGATGAGGTCTGCCTTGCCCTCGACCAGGCGTGCGCTGGCCAGGTCCACGTCGTAGCCGTTGTTGGCCAGGTAGGTCCCCTTGAAGCGGGCGCGCAGCCCATCGAAGTCGAAGGGCGCCACGTCACGCGGGCCGCCGGTTGCGCCTTCGACCACGTGCAGGTAGACGATGCCCAGCGCGCTGAGCTGGTCGACGATGTAGTCGTACTGCGGCTGCGGGTCGCTGACCGTGGCGATGGCATTGGCGGGCGAGACCGGGGAAATGCGCACGCCGGTGCGGTCCGCGCCGATCTCTTCGGCGACGGCGGCGGTGACCTCCAGCAGCAGGCGCGCGCGGTTCTCGATGGAGCCGCCGTAGGCGTCGGTGCGCTGGTTGGCGCCGTCCTTGATGAACTGTTCGAGCAGGTAGCCGTTGGCGCCGTGGATTTCCA
>NZ_QAIW01000389.1:4203-4678 GCF_003061285.1 Stenotrophomonas sp. HMWF003
GTCGTTGACGATGGCGGGCAGCTCGTCGATCTCCAAAGCGCGCGGCTCGGACACATCGACAAAGCCGTTGTGGACGAAGGTCTTGGTCTGCGCGCGGATGGCCGAGGCGGAGACAGGCGCGCCATTGCCGGGCTGCAGATCCACGTGCGAGATGCGGCCCACGTGCCACAGCTGCACGAAGATGCGCCCACCGCGGGCGTGCACGGCATCGGTGACCGCGCGCCAGCCGTCGATCTGGTCCTGGGTGTAGAGCCCCGGCGTGTCCTGGTAGCCCTGGGCCTGCGCCGATATCTGGGTGGCCTCGGTGATGATCAGGCCGGCCGAGGCGCGCTGGGCGTAGTAGGTAGCGGCAAGCGGGCTGGGCACCAGGCCGGCACCGGCGCGGTTGCGCGTCAGCGGTGCCATCACGATGCGGTTGGCCAGGGTCAGCGGGCCGAGGGGGTAGGGCTGGAAGAGCGGGGAGGGGGTCATGGTG
>NZ_QAIW01000390.1:0-4517 GCF_003061285.1 Stenotrophomonas sp. HMWF003
CCACCGCCGGGCACCCCGCCCCGGCCGGGCGGCCCGGTACAATGCCCCTCCCCCGGAGATGGCATGCACGGTCTCAATCCCCCCCAAAGCGCCGCAGTGCTGCACTGCGAAGGTCCTCTGCTGGTGCTCGCGGGCGCCGGCAGCGGCAAGACGCGCGTGATCGTGGAGAAGATCGCCCAGCTGATCGCGACCAAGCGCTACCCCGCGCGGCGCATCGCGGCGATCACCTTCACCAACAAGTCGGCCAAGGAAATGCGCGAGCGCGTGGCCAAGCGCCTGCACGGCGGGGATGCCGAGGACGTCACCATCTGTACCTTCCACGCGCTGGGGCTGAAGTTCCTGCAGATCGAACACGCGGCGGTGGGGCTCAAGCGCGGCTTCTCGATCTTCGATGCGGACGATGCCACCTCGCAGGTCAAGGACCTGATGTACGGCGCCAAGCCCGACGACATCGAGGACGTGAAGAACCTGATCTCGCGCGCCAAGAACGCCGGCCTGTCGCCCGAACAGGCCATGGCAGCCGCACGCAGCACGCGCGAGAAGGAAGCAGCCAGCGTCTATGAGCGCTACCAGCTGCGCCTGACCGCGTTCAACGCGGTCGACTTCGACGACCTGATCCGGCTGCCGGTGCAGGTGCTGGAAGAAAACCCCGAGATTGCCATGGCCTGGCGCGAGCGCATCGGCTACCTGCTGGTGGACGAATGCCAGGACACCAACGATGCGCAGTACCGGCTGCTCAAGCAGCTGGCCGGCAGCAAGGGCAACTTCACCTGCGTGGGCGACGATGACCAGTCGATCTACGCCTGGCGCGGCGCCAATCCGGAAAACCTGCAGCAGATGGCGCGCGACTACCCGGCGCTGGAAATCATCAAGCTGGAGCAGAACTACCGCTGCTCCAACCGCGTGCTGCGCGCGGCCAACGCGCTGATCGCCAACAACCCGCACGAACACCTGAAGAAGCTGTGGAGCGACCAGGCCGACGGCGAGCGCATCCGCGTGTGGGAGTGCCGCAACAGCGAGCATGAAGCGGAAAAAGTGGCCGCCGAGATCTCCTTCCTGGCGACCTCGAAGAAAATTCCGTGGAGCGATTTCTGCATCCTGTTCCGCGGCAACTTCCAGTCCCGACCGCTGGAAAAAGCGCTGCAGCTGGTGCGCGCGCCGTACCACATCACCGGCGGTACCGCGTTCCTGGAACGCCAGGAGGTCAAGGACACGCTGTCGTGGCTGCGCCTGCTGGTGAACCCCGACGACGATACGGCGTTCATGCGTGCGGTGCAGTCGCCCAAGCGCGAAGTGGGCGCCGGGACGCTGGCCAAGCTGGCTGAACTTGCCTCGGAGAAAGAGCTGCCGATGGCGCACGCGGCCGAGGCCATTGGCGCGTTGTCGCAGCTGCCACCGCGCGCGGCCAACGGCCTTAGCCGCTTCACCGACATCCTGCGCGACCTGCGTGCGGAGATGCCCAAGCTCAGCTCCGGCGACCTGGTGCGCAAGCTGGTGAAGGAATCCGGGCTGGTCTCCGAACTGCGCAGCGCGTGCAAGGAAGAATCGGTCTACCAGCGCCGCCTGGGCAACCTGGAAGAACTGGCGCAGTGGTTCGAAGGCGGCCCGCGTGGGGCCTCCACCGCCGACCTGGCCGCGCAGCTGGCGCTGTTGTCGCGCAACGACAAGGACGACGGCGGCAACCAGGTGCGGATGATGACCATGCACGCCTCCAAGGGCCTGGAATTCCCGTACGTGTTCATCATCGGCTGCGAGGATGGCGTGCTGCCGCACCAGGTCAGCCTGGACGAAGGCAACCTGCAGGAAGAACGCCGCCTGCTGTACGTGGGCATCACCCGCGCCAAGGTGCAGCTGTGGATGAGCTACAGCAAGCTCACCCGCAAGTTCGGCGAGCACGTGCGGCTCAAGCCCAGCCGCTTCTTCGACGAGATCCCGGCCGAGGAAATGCAGCGCGACGGCGCCGATCCCGTCGCCGACGCCGCGCGCAAGAAAGAGCGCGCCAACGCGGGTCTGGCCGCGATCCAGGCACTCTTCGACTGACCCACGCGGGGTAGAGCCGACCGTTGGTCGGCTGAAGGAACGGTAGAGCCGACCGTTGGTCGGCTGCAGGAGCCCCCCTCGAAGCGCAGCCGACCAACGGTCGGCTCTACCGCGTTCGGGACGCGCATTGCACAATCGGCGTATCGCCTTCCACCGGTACCCGCATGTCCGCCGTGATCCAGACCGACCGCCTGCACCTGCGCCTGATCGACCCCGATCACGACGCCGCCGACATGCTGGCCCTGCTCAACGAGCCGGGCTTCATCCGCAACATCGCCGACCGTGGCGTGCGCACCCTGGCGCAGGCGCGCGACTACACCGCCGAGCGCGTGCTGGGCAGTTACACCCTCAATGGCTTCGGCATGTACGCGATCATCCGCCGCAGCGACGGGGCGTGGCTGGGCAATGCCGGGCTGGTGCGCCGCGATGGATTGCCGGCGCCGGACATCGGCTACGCGTTGCTCGCCCAGTACGAGGGCAACGGGTACGCGTTCGAAGCCGCGCGCGGGGTGATGCACTACGCGCGCGACGTGCTGGGGTACACCGACCTGTACGGCATCGTCTCGCCGGACAACCTGCGTTCGGCCGCGCTGCTGCGCAAACTGGGCATGGAAGACCGCGGCGACCTGCTGCTGCCGCCACCGCATGGCGGCGACGTGGTGCTGCTGTTCGCCACCCCGGGCGCCCCGGCCCCCTGACACCGGCGACCGGGCGCAGCGCTCGATCCACGCACATGCCGCCGGTAGAGCCGACCGTTGGTCGGCTGCCCGTCAGCCCCCCAACTGCGCGCGCAATTCCGCCAGCTGCTCCTGCAGCTCGGCCACCGTGGCCTCCAGCTGCTGCACGCGCGCTTCCAGCGCCGGGCTGCCGCCACCACCGCCGCCGCTCGACGAAGACCCCTTGTAGCTCTCGGCCAACGCCTGCACGTCCACCGGGCCACCCAGCAGGTGCATGTAGCGGTCCTCGCGCTGGCCACTGGCGCGCGGCAGCTGCACCGCCAGCCCGCGCTGGATCATGCGCTCGATGTGGTGGCGTACTTCCTCGGCGTCCTGGAACTGGAACAGGCGCTCGCTGCGGGTCAGCAGCTCGTTCACCGTCTGCGGGCCGCGCAGCAGCAGCAGGCCCACGATGGCCAGCTGTTGCCGGGTCAGGTCCAGCGCGCTGCCGGCGCGGTGCTCGTAGCGTTCGGCCCGCGAGGAGAACTGCTGGCGGGCCAGGCCCATGCTTTCCAGCTGGCGCAGCGCGTGGTGCACATCGCCGGCCGACAGCGCCATCACCGGCTCGCGCGCGGTCTTCTGGTTGGCGGCCACCTGGGCGGCGTTGACCGTCAGCGGGTAGGCGTCCGGCGTGGTTGCCTCCTTCTCGATCAGGCAGCCCAGGGCGCGGGCCTGGGCCGCGCTCAGCACGGGCAGGGCGGGGGTCTGGGTGTCGTCGGTCATGGCGCGCTCCGGGGTGTTTCAGGGGCGTGCAGCATAGCCGAGCCCCGGCGGCGGCATGAACCGGGGCGGACAAGCCGGTAAACTGGCGCGACTTTGTTGCTGGTGACCCCGATGCGCCGTACTGCTGCTGTTTCCCTGTCCGTGCTTGCCTGCGCCGTGATGGCGTTGAGTGCCTGCAAGCGCACCGAAGCCCCGGCCGATGCCGCCCCGCCGGCCGCCGCCGCAGCGCCCGCAGGCGCGCCCGCTGCCAGTGGCGATGCCGCCGTGTCGGCCAACGACAATCTCAACGCGGTGCTGTGGATGCAGCGTGCGCAGGAATACCGGGCCATCACCGAGCAGACCTACCGCGCCGCCGCCGACCACCTGGACAAGGCGCTGAAGGAACCCAACTGGGACGCCCTGGTGTCCGAGGAACGCGGCAACGCCGCCAAGGGCCTGAAGCCGGCCGTGGTGCTGGACGTGGATGAAACCGTGCTGGACAACTCGCCCTACCAGGCGCGCCTGGTGCGCGACGGCAAGGAATACGACGAGATGACCTGGGACCAGTGGGTGGCTGAAAAGAAGGCCAAGGCGATTCCCGGCGTGGTCGATTTCGCCAAGGCCGCCAATGCCAAGGGCGTGACCCTGCTGTACATCTCCAACCGCGCCGTGCACCTCAAGGAGGCCACCCTGGCCAACCTGCGCGCCGAAGGCCTGCCGGTGGCCGACGACAGCGTGTTCCTCGGCTTGGGCACCGTGGTGGAAGGCTGCGAGCAGGCCGGTAGCGAGAAGAACTGCCGCCGTCGCCTGGCGGGCCAGAAGTACCGCGTGCTGATGCAGTTCGGCGACCAGCTGGGCGACTTCGTGGAAGTCACCGCCAACACCAACGACGGTCGCGACGCACTGCTGCAGCAGTACCACGACTGGTTCGGCGAGCGCTGGTGGATGCTGCCCAACCCGACCTACGGCGGCTTCGAGCCGGCGCAGTTCAACAACGACTACAGCCAGTCGCGGCAGGCCCGCCACGACGCCAAGCGCGCCGCGCTGGACTACGCGCCG
>NZ_QAIW01000390.1:4538-11655 GCF_003061285.1 Stenotrophomonas sp. HMWF003
TGCGCGATGACGAGCGCCTGATCTTCGCGCTCGACGTACCGGGCCGCGACGAAGCGCTGGCGTGGGTGGACCGGCTGGGCGACAGCGTGTCGTTCTACAAGATCGGCATGGAACTGCTCGCCTCCGGCGACTACTTCGAGGTGCTCGATGCGCTGGCCGCGCGCGACAAGCGCGTGTTCGTCGACCTGAAGTTCTTCGACATCCCGGCCACCGCCGCCGCGGTGATCAAACGCCTGTCGCAGTGGCCGGTGAGCTACGCCACCATCCACGGCTGGCACCCGGCCATGATGGAAGCCTGTGCGGCCGCCAACGGCAGCGACATGCGCCTGCTTGCGGTCACCGTGCTCACCTCGATGGGCCATGAGGACCTGCGCGGCATGGGCATCGACCGCGAACCGGTGGACGTGGTGGTCGAGCGCGCGCTGGCCGCCCAGGCCGCCGGCATCGACGGCGTGATCGCCTCCGGCCAGGAAGCCGGGCCGATCCGCGCCGCCACCGGTGCCGGTTTCTCCATCGTGTGTCCGGGCATCCGCCCCGGCGGCCCGGTGGGCGACGACCAGAAGCGCACCGTGGGCGTGGCCCAGGCGTTCGCCGACGGCGCCGACGCCATCGTGGTTGGCCGCCCGATCCGCCTGGCCGGCGACCCGCGTGCCGCCGCCGAGGCGATCCAGCTGGAAATCGCCTCAGCCTGGCGCGCCCGCACCGCCTGAGTCCGCAGGGCCTGCCTGACCCGCCGTCGCGACCCCGCACGGCGGGTGGGCTGCCGCCGGCCTTCCCGGACGCCGCGCCCCCGCATCAGGAAACGCCGCAACGCCGGTGAACTGAGCCGGGTACAACAGTTCCGCGTCCCCTCCCTGCGATGGAATCGATCCTGCCGGTGCACCTACGCCCGGCCCGTTCCCATCCCTGCAATGGAGGTGCCGCATGCAACTGTTCCCCCGACTGGCCCTGGCCGCCGGTCTCCTTGGCCTGTCCCTCGCCGCACAGGCGGCTCCCGCCTCGCCCGGAGTCGGGCCCACACGCCCGCTGATCATCGGCGGCGAGGACGCACTGCCCGGGCAGTACCCGTTCATGGTCAGCCTGCAGCGGCTGGACTACGGCGACTCCGACCACACCCGGCACTGGTGCGGCGGCACGTTGATCTCCCCGTCCTGGGTACTCACCGCCGCCCACTGCGTCGAGCGTGCCCAGCCGGCCGGGTATGCGGTGCTGGGCGGCGCCACGACGCTGGATGCCACGGTTCGCAACCGGCCATCCAACATCCGCGCCATCCATGTGCATCCGGCGTTCAACAGCCGCACCCTGGTCAACGACGTTGCCCTGATCCAGCTGCGCGAACCCCTGGCCGGTGTCACCCCGGCGCAGATGCTGGAGGGCAGTGATGCCGGGTACCTGCGGGCCGGGCGCCGGTTCGATGTGATCGGCTGGGGCGATACCGGACTGGAGGGCGACGCCGCATCCCCGACCGTGCTGCAGACCGTCAAAACGCCGTTCGTGGCGTTCCGCACCTGCCAGCAGGCCTACCCCGGGCTGCTGGCCGGCAACGTCATCTGTGCGGGGGAAGAAGGCATCGACAGTTGCCAGGGTGACTCCGGCGGGCCATTGCTGGTGCAGCGGCGCGGGGCCTGGACGGTGCTGGGCGTGGTCAGCTGGGGGCAGGGCTGCGCCCAGGCCGGCTACCCGGGCGTTTACGCGCGTCTGGCCGATGGCTACATCAAGGACTTCATCGCCGCGACCTGGCGGGGCGACTGACACCGGCGGGATATACGCGGCGCGGTACTGTGGCCGATGTACCGAGACAGCGGGAGGGCGGCGCAGGCGCGTCGCCCTCCCGTGTGTCGCGGCACGAAGAACTCCTGATCGCCACCGATGGCCACGGATCGGACCCCGTTCGGTTCCATTTCAGGGCGTTGGCCCGGTCCGGCCGGCGGGTGGGTTGCCGCCTCAGGGGCGTAGGCCGCAAGATGCGATCCGGTCCGGGGAGTCCGAATTCATGTCCATGTCGTCCAAGTCGTGGCAGTACCGGGGGCAGGCCATGGCCCTGGTCCTGTGTGGGGCGCTGTTGGTGGGTGCCTGCAAGCAGGACCGGATCGATCCGGATGCGCCTGCCGCCGAACCGGTGGCCGCGCTGCAGCAGCTGGCCCGGCATGTGGCCGACAACGACCTGCTCGGCTACGCCCGCGCCTCGGTACCGCCGGCGCAGTACGCGCGGCTGCAGGCGGCCTGGGCCCAGGGACACAGCCGCTGGCCGCTCACCGAGCTGCCGCTGGACGGCCAGCTGTTGCCGATGCTGGCGTCGCTGTCGCGGCCGGACGCACCGCAGCGCCTGCAGCGCTCGTTCGACACCCAGATTGCCGGCCAGGCCACGGGCGTGCGCCAGGCGGCGCACTCGATGGGCCTGTTCGGCGTGCAGTACCTGCGCAACCAGAGCGACTACACCGACGCGCAGCGCGCCCACTACAGTCAGGTGGTGGATGCCCTGAGCAAATGGGCGGCGGCGGCGCCGTTGACCGACAAGCAGCGCGCCCGCACCACCATCACGCTGCTTACCGCCACCGCGCGCACCGCCGGCCTGTCCACCGAGGAACAGCTCCAGGCGGCCGGCATGGAGGAGTCGCTGCGCCGCCTGGCGCCGTTCTTCAAGGCGTTCAAGACCGCGCTGGCCAGCTACGGCCTGTCGCTGGACGAGGCCTTGACCGGTCTGCGCGGCGAGCTGGTGTCCGAACTGGGCAACGACGCGGTGGTGCGGGTGCAGTACCCGCTGGCAGGCGAGCAGATCGAGGCGCAGGTACGCATGACCCGCCGTGAGGGCCACTGGTACGTGGCCCGCACGCTGGAACAGGCCGACGCGCTGCTGCAGGCCGCCGACGCCGCGCAGGCCGCGCAAGCTGAACATGACGCCGCCGAGGCGGCCAAAGCAGAGGCCGCCGCGCAGGTCAAGGACGGTGCTTCTGCACCGGCTAAGCCATAATGAAGCCGATGCCGAACCAGAATCCCCTGCCTTTCCCCGGCGAAGAGCCGCCCAAGACGCCGGACCCTTCGTCCGCGTCGCCCGACAGCGTGGCCGCCACCGGCGCCCCGGCCGATCCCGGCCAGGCGACGGCTGCCTCCTCTGCCGAGGTCGACCCGGCCAGCGTGGCACCGGCCGCGATCGTGCCCGGCACCCGCGCCCCGGTTGGCCGCCGCCCGTGGTGGGCGCGCCTGCTGGGCCGCCTGGTCGAGCCGTGGCTGTCGCTGAAGATCGAACCCGAGCACCCTGGCCAGTACAACGACGGCCGCCCGGTGGTCTACGTGCTGGAAGACTACGGGTTGTCCAACGCGCTGATCCTGGACAAGGCCTGCCGCGAGGCCGGGCTGCCGTCGCCGCTGGTGCCCATCGCCGGCGACCCCACCGGGCGCAAGCGCGCCTACGTGGCGCTGTCGCGGCGGAGCAGCAGCAACTCGCTGATCCCCGAGCAGCGCGGCGCCAAGACCCATTCCGACTCCCTGGCCAAGGTGCTGCAGGCCCATCGCGCGCGCGATGAGCTGGACGTGCACCTGGTGCCGGTGTCCATCTTCGTCGGCCGCGCCCCGGACAAGCAGAGCGGCTGGTTCGCGGTGCTGTTCTCGGAAAACTGGGCACTGGTGGGCCGCTTCCGCCGCCTGCTGGCGGTGCTGCTGAACGGCCGCAGCACCATCGTGCGGTTCGCCCCGCCGATCTCGCTGCGCAGCACGATCGACGAGGGGCTGGACCCCGAGCGCACCGTGCGCAAGCTGCAGCGCGTGTTGCGCACCCATTTCCGCCGCATCCGCGAGTCGGTGATCGGGCCGGACCTGTCCACCCGCCGCCTGCTGGTGGACAAGGTGCTGGACGCCGATACCGTGCGCGAGGCCATCGCCTCGCAGGCCAAGCGTGACAACTCCAAGCCGGCCGATGCCTGGAAGAAGGCGCATGCCTACGCCTGGGAAATCGCCGCGGACTATTCCAGCCCGGTGGTGCGCTCGGCCAGCTTCATGCTCAGCCATGTCTGGAACCGCATCTACGCTGGTGTGCTGGTCCATCACCTGGACAAGTTCAAGGCCGCCGCGCCCGGGCATGAAGTGGTCTACGTGCCCAGCCACCGCAGCCACATGGACTACCTGCTGCTGTCCTACCTGCTGTACGACCGCGGCATCGTGCCGCCGCACATCGTGGCCGGCATCAACCTGAACCTGCCGGTGGTCGGCACGCTGCTGCGCAAGGGCGGCGCGTTCTTCATCCGCCGCTCGATCCGTGGCAACGCGCTGTACTCGGCGGTGCTCAGCGAATACGTGGCCCAGCTGGTGGCCGGTGGCTATTCGATCGAGTACTTCGTCGAAGGCGGTCGCTCGCGCACCGGGCGCCTGCTGCAGCCCAAGGGCGGCATGATCTCGATGACGCTGCGCGCGTTCCTGCGCCAGCCGCGCAAGCCGGTGCTGTTCCAGCCGGTCTACATCGGCTATGAAAAGCTGATGGAAGGCGGCAGCTATCTGGACGAACTGTCCGGGCGGCCGAAGGAGAAGGAATCGATCTGGCAGCTGCTATGGTCCATTCCCAAGGTGCTCAAGCAGAACTACGGGCAGGTGGTGGTCAACTTCGGCGAGCCGATCGCGCTCAACGACGTGCTGGCCCAGCAGGCGCCGGACTGGAACGGGCAGCCGGTCAGCGAAGACGAGAAACCGTCGTGGCTGTCGGGCACCGTCGACCACCTGGCCGAACGCATCCAGGTGCACATCAACGGTGCCGCCGACGTCAATCCGATCAACCTGCTGGCGCTGGCGCTGCTGTCCACGCCCAAGCATGCGATGGGCGAGGCCGACCTGATCGCGCAGATCGAGCTGTGCAAGACCCTGCTGGTCGAAATGCCGTATTCGGACCGGGTGACGGTGACCCCGCACTCGCCGGAGCGGATCATCGCCCACGCCGAGGAAATCAACGTCCTCACCCGCATCAAGCACCCGCTCGGCGACGTGCTCAGCGTCAGCGGCGACACCGCGGTGCTGCTCAGCTACTTCCGCAACAACGTCATCCACCTGTTCACCGCGTCGTCGTGGGTGGCGTGCTGCTTCCAGAACAACCGTCGCATGAGCCGCACCGGCCTGGTCCAGCTGGGCCGCACGGTGTACCCGTTCCTGCAGGCCGAGCTGTTCCTGCCGTGGACCGAGGACGAGTTCGCCCAGCGCATCGAGCAGACCATCAACGTGTTCGTGCGCGAAGGGCTGCTGCAGAACGTCAACGACGACGACGGCGGCATCCTGGCGCGCAACACCGGACAGACCGACGAGGTGTTCCGCCTGCGTGCGATCGGCCACTCTCTGCAGCAGGCATTCGAGCGCTATTACATCGCCATCTCGGTGCTGGTGAAGAACGGCCCGGGCACCTTGGGTGCGGCCGAGCTGGAAAGCCTGTGCCAGCAGGCGGCCCAGCGCCTGAGCCTGCTCTATGCGCCGGCCGCGCCGGAATTCTTTGACCGCACCCTGTTCCGCGGCTTCATCCAGAAGCTGCGCGAACTGCGCCTGGTGTGGCCGGACGAGAACAGCAAGCTGCTGTTCGACGACCGCCTGGACGCGTGGGCCAAGGACGCCAAGTTCATCCTCGGCCGCGAGCTGCGCCACACCATCGAACGGGTCAGCCCGGAAGCGGCCAAGCCGGAAGAGCCGGTCAGCACGGATTGACCGAAGCGGATGTGCCGAGGCGCATCGGACAGATCCGAACGTATCCGGATCTTGTGGCGTTCGCCAGCAATGCGTAGGTACCGACCGTTGGTCGGTACCCGCGCGCAAGCGCGGCACAAGCGGTAGGGAACTGGGCAACACGGCGTGCAGCGGTTGGCCGACGTTGACCACCGTCCGAAGCCGCATGCCAAGGTTCATGCCGCCGGAACCCACGGCAGCCGATAACCGCAGCCGACCAACGGTCGGCTCTACGCGGGTTCGTCCGGAATCAGCATGTCCGCCAGCTTGGCGATGCAGTCCTTCAACTGCAGCTTGCGCCGTTTCAGGCGCTTGGCTTCCAGTTCGTCTTCGCCGTTGGCGGCCATGCGCTGGATCTGCTCGTCCAGCACGCGGTGTTCCTGCCGGAGTTCGGCAAGGCGGACGCTGATCTGCTCGGGTGTGAGGGTATCCACAGCTGTCGAGCATACACATCTGCGATGACGCCCGGGAGTGAACGCAGTCACGTCGGGGTCCCTGTGAGGGTGCCCCCCAGCCGGTAGAATGACACCATGAATTCCGCCGTCATCCGCCTGCCCGATCCCGTCCCGCGCGCCCGCGATCCGCGCGCGGCCGAGGCCGCGCAGGACAAGCTGGCGCGGCGCCTGCGCCGCCAGGTGGGCCAGGCCATTGCCGACTTCGGCATGATCGAGGACGGCGACAAGGTGATGGTGTGCCTGTCCGGCGGCAAGGACAGCTACACCCTGCTGGACGTGCTGCTGCAGCTGCAGAAGAAGGCGCCGGTGCGCTTCGAGCTGGTGGCGGTGAACCTGGACCAGAAGCAGCCGGACTTCCCCGCGCACGTGCTGCCGCAGTACCTGGCGTCGATCGGCGTGGCCTACCAGATCATCGAGCAGGACACCTATTCGGTGGTCAGCCGGGTCATTCCGGAAGGGCGCACGATGTGTTCGCTGTGCTCGCGGCTGCGGCGCGGCGCGCTGTACCGCCACGCGGCGGAGCACGGCTTCAGCAAGATCGCGCTGGGCCACCATCGCGACGATAGCGTGGCCACTTTCTTCCTCAACCTGTTCCACCACGCCAAGCTGTCGGCGATGCCGCCCAAGCTGCGCAGCGACGACGGCCAGCACGTGGTGATCCGCCCGCTGGCCTACGTGGCCGAGGACGACATCCGCGCGTATGCGCAGGCTCGCGCGTTCCCGATCATTCCGTGCAATCTGTGTGGCAGCCAGGACAACCTGCAACGCCGCCAGGTGGGCCAGATGCTGCAGCAGTGGGAGCAGCAGCACCCCGGACGCATCGACCAGATCGCCCGCGCGCTGGGCACGGTGGAGCCGTCGCAGCTGGCCGACCCGGCCCTGTTCGATTTCATGGCGCTGGCACGAAGCCCGGCCACCGCCGTGCTGTCCCCGCCGTCGGCCTGGGCCGACGCCACCCCCGACATCGGCGG
>NZ_QAIW01000390.1:11692-15092 GCF_003061285.1 Stenotrophomonas sp. HMWF003
GCCTTCCCTTCACGACCTACTTCGGACTTCCATGTTCTTTCGCAACCTGACGCTGTTCCGCTTCCCGACCGCCACCGATTTTTCCGAAGTAGACACCCTGCTGCCGCAGGTGCTGCTCAAGCCGGTGGGTCCGCTTGAAATGAATTCGCGTGGCTTCATCTCGCCGTTCGGCCGCGAGGAAAAGGCCGTGTTCTCGCACCGCATCGGCGATGCGCTGTGGCTCACCGTGGGCGGCGAGGACAAGATCCTGCCGGGCGCGGTGGTCAACGACCTGCTGGCGCGCAAGCTCGAGGAGATCGAGGAGAAGGAAGGCCGCAAGCCCGGCGGCCGCGAGCGCAAGCGCCTCAAGGACGACCTGCTGCACGAACTGATGCCGCGCGCCTTCGTGAAGAGCTCGCGTACCGACGCGCTGATCGACCTGACCCACGGCTACGTGGCGGTGGACAGCTCCAGCCGCAAGACCGGCGAGAACGTGATGTCCGACATCCGTGGCCTGCTCGGCAGCTTCCCGGCGATGCCGCTCAACGCCGAAGTGGCGCCGCGCTCGATCCTGACCGGCTGGATTGCCGGCGAGGAACTCCCGACCGGGCTGAGCCTGGGCGAAGAATGCGAGATGAAGGACCCGGCCGAGGGCGGTGCGGTGGTCAAGTGCCAGCACCAGGAGCTGCGCTGCGACGAGATCGACAAGCACCTGGATGCCGGCAAGCAGGTGACCAAGCTGGCGCTGGTGTTCGAGGACAACCTGTCCTTCGTGCTGGGCGACGACCTGATCGTGCGCAAGCTGAAGTTCCTGGACGGCGCGCTGGACCAGCTTGAACACGCCGACGATGACGGCCGCCGCGCCGAACTGGACGCCCGTTTCGCCCTGCAGAGCGGCGAAGTACGGCGCCTGTTCCTGCTGCTGGAAGAGGCCTTCAAGCTCAGCAAGGCTGACTGAGCCAGCGGCCCCCGCTCTACGCGCTGGCCTGAACAGCGCGCAGTCATGCGCCGGTCACTGCCGGCGCTATGCTGTACCCATGTCCGGATTCCTCCGCCGCCTTATTTCGCCGGCTGCCCCCACCCTGCAGCGCGACACGGTTCGACTGCGGCTGGAAGATGCCGAGATCGACGTGCTGCGCGTGCGCGATCCGCGTGCGCGGCGGATCAAGCTCAGTGTCGACGAGCGGGGCGTGCGCCTGACGCTGCCGCCGCGGGCCAGCCTGGTGATGGGCGAACGCTTCCTGGAGCTGCACCGCGACTGGTTGTCCACGCAGCTGCGCAGCTACCAGGCGCAGAACCTGCCGCCACCGCTGGTGATCGGCGAGCCGGGCGTGCTGCCGTTGCGCGGTGCGCTGTTGCCGTTGCGGTGGGAGAGCGGCCGCTTCGCGCACATGCGCGTGGACGGCGAGGGCGCCTGCCTGCACTGGCCGGCGCGCGGTACCGATGCCACGCTGCGCCGCACCCTGCGCGAGTTCTACGAGGCACAGACGCGCGCCGATGTGGGCCAGTGGCTGCCGCGCTACCTGCCCGGCCTGCCGCGTGCACCGGCGCGGCTGCGCCTGAAGGTGATGTCCTCGCAATGGGGGTCGCTGGCGCCCGACGGCAGCATGGCGCTGGACCTGGCGCTGGTGCTGGGCCGGCCATCGGCCTTCGAGTACGTGCTGGTGCACGAGCTCTGCCATTTGATCCAGGCCAACCATTCGCCGGCCTTCTGGGTCGAGGTGGAGCAGCGTTTCCCGGCGTGGCGGCAGGAGCGCGATTACTTCCAGGCCGAAGGACGGCGGTTGAAGGCGACGCTGCGGCAACTGCTGGGCCCCACCCCGTAGAGCCGACCGTGGGTCGGCTGCACATGACGTCCAAGCCCGCGACGTTGCCGGCCAGCGGCCGGCACTACCGGTATCTTTCGTGCCGACCAACCATCGGTTCACCGATGTCCGGCGTACCGACCAACGGTCGGTACCTACCGGGTGGCGCGGGCGGTGGCGGCCTGCGCCCAGCGGGCGGCCACGCGCGGGGCGGTGATGCACACGGCCTGGTCGGTCACGGTGGTGACGGCGCGTTCCAGCAGCTGGATGTCGGCCTCGTGCTGGCGGGCTACGTGCGGGTCTTCGAAGAAGATCGCGCGCTGGCAGTCGCCTTCCAGCACGCGGTCGGCGATCTGCGCGTCGCCGCCCATCGGACCGCTCTGGTAGCGCTGCACCCACGCCTGGTCCTGCGGCCAGCCGCGGCTCCAGGCCAGCTCGTTGAGGCGCTGGCCGGTGGTGCCGGTGCCCACGCGATGGGCGAAGCGTGAGA
Source organism: Stenotrophomonas sp. HMWF003 (assembly GCF_003061285.1). Taxonomy (NCBI): domain Bacteria; kingdom Pseudomonadati; phylum Pseudomonadota; class Gammaproteobacteria; order Lysobacterales; family Lysobacteraceae; genus Stenotrophomonas; species Stenotrophomonas sp. HMWF003. The sequence goes on from NZ_QAIW01000390.1 coordinate 13,967, forward strand.
GCAGGTCGAAGTGCTCGTCGGCAAAGGCCAGGATCGCCGGCTTCATGGCGTCGTGCGCAATCAGGGCCAGGGTATGCCGTTCGAACGCATGCAGGTCGTCGGCGCCCGGATCGGCGGGCAGCCCGGCGTGCACGCGCTCCACTTCCACCCAGTCGCGCGCGGTGGCCACGGTGGAAATGAACGGCTTGCCGTGGATCACGCACTGGCGCTTGAGCGCAGTGGCCTCGGGGAAGATCGACGACGGGTCCACCGGATCCATCAGGTAGATCGCCCCGTCCAGGGTGCGCTCGGGCGAGCCCATCCCGACCACTTCGGCCACCAGCTTCATCAGGCCGCCCTCGCGCCCGTTGGGATAGCGCTTGAGCGGGGCGAAATCGGGCAGGAAGCCCAATCGCTGGATCGCATCGAAGGTGCGCCCGACCGCATGCAGCTCCACGCCCAGCTCGCGCAGGCCACCGTCGCAGGCGCGCAGCCAGCGGAACAGGGCGGCGTGCTTGTCGTGGTGGTGCAGGCGGTTGGCGGCCAGGCCGATGCGCATGGGGATCATCCGGTAGGGAGGTGGGTCAACCGGCATTCTATGTCGCTTCCCGGGCTGCGGAACTGCGAACCCGGGCACGCGTCTTCACGCATTTTCGTATTAGTTGCATAGCCTGGAAGTGGGCCATAACCGACAGTGGGGGCCATCAGTCAATCAGGAAAACCCGCCATGGCGCTCTCCCAGGTTCCGAAGGACATGTCGGTCCAGTCCCTTGCTGCCGACCGCAGTGCCCGTATCCGCGCGCTGGGCCGGCTGCTGCGGCATGCCGCCAGCGGCGACGCCGACGTGCTGCTGGTCGGGCTGGCACGCATGCTCGACGCACATATCGACAACGATCATGCCGATGACGCCAGCAACGGGCGCATCCGCGACCAGCTGGACGAGATTGAGCTGTTGCTGGCGCTGGAGATCGAGCGGGCCGGGGTGCGCGCGGCCGCGCCGTTGTCCAACGCGGCTTGAGGACAGCCGGGCAGCGTGCGGCGTTACACCGCCAGCAGCTGCGCGATGCTGGCCGCCGCATCGCGGCCTTCGGCCACGGCGGTGACCACCAGGTCGGCACCGCGCACGGCGTCACCGCCAGCGAACAGG
>NZ_QAIW01000390.1:15125-17250 GCF_003061285.1 Stenotrophomonas sp. HMWF003
GCGGCCGTTGTGGCCGGCTTCCACGCCGCGCTCGGTCAGCCAGGCCGGGGTGCTGGGCGAGAAGCCGAAGGCGATGATCACCACGTCTGCTTCCAGCAGCGATTCGCTGCCTTCGATCGGCACCGCGTTGCGGCGGCCCTGCGCGTCGGGTTCGTCCAGGCGGGTCTCCACCACCATCACCCCGATCACCTCGTCGTCCGCGCCGGCTTCAATGGACAGCGGCTGGCGGTTGAACAGGAAGCGCACGCCTTCCTCGCGCGCGTTGGCCACTTCGCGTGCCGAGCCGGGCATGTTGGCTTCGTCGCGGCGGTAGGCGCAGGTCACCTTGGCCGCGCCCAGGCGCACCGCGCTGCGCACGCAGTCCATGCCGGTGTCGCCACCGCCCAGCACCACCACGCGCTTGCCCTCCAGGTCGGGCAGGGCGATCTGGTCTTCCCAGCCGGCAATGGGCCGGCCATGCGCGTCGCTGCCGCCGACAATGCGGCTGTTCTGCACCAGGAACGGCAGCGCCGGCAGCACGCCCTTCAGGTCCTGGCCGAGCAGGCCGCCGTCGGTGTAGCGGTAAGCACCGGTACCCACGAACACCGCGTCGTACTCGGCCAGCAGCTGGTCCACGCTGACGTCGCGGCCGATCTCCACGCCCAGCCGGAACTGCACGCCCATGCCTTCGAGCACGTTGCGGCGGCGGCTGATCACCGCCTTGTCGAGCTTGAAGCTGGGGATGCCGAACTGCAGCAGCCCGCCGATCTGTTCGTAGCGGTCATACACCACCGCCTGGATGCCGGCATGCGCCAGCTTGTCGGCGCAGGCCAGCCCGGCCGGGCCGGCACCGATCACCGCCACGCGCTTGCCGGTGGGTTCCACGGCGGTCATGTCCGGGCGCCAGCCGGTGGCCAGCGCGGTGTCCACGATGTACTTCTCGACCGCGCCGATGGTGACCGCGCCGAACTCTTCCAGCGTGCAGCTGCCTTCGCACAGGCGGTCCTGCGGACACACCCGGCCACACACTTCCGGCAGCGGGTTGGTGGAGTGGCACAGCGTGGCTGCTTCGTGGATGCGGTTTTCCTGCACCAGCTGCAGCCACTGCGGGATGGCGTTGTGCACCGGGCACTTCCAGCTGCAGTACGGGTTGCCGCAGTCCAGGCAGCGGCCGGCCTGGAACTGGGCGTCTTCCTTGCCGAACTTGCCGTACAGCTCGCCCCAGTCGCCGGACGTGCGCAGTTCGACGGGAATGCGCTGCGGCATGGTCCGGGGCAGGTCGAGGAACTGGAAGGCTTGCTTGCGGCTCATGGCTTGCTCTGTGGTGAGGTTGCCGGCCAGCGGCCGGCACTACAACGGTGGGAACACGAGGCGCCGATCGACACCGGCGCTTCTCCGCGCTTAGGCGGCGCGGCGCAGCGAGTCGGTGAGCGATTCGATGCTGGCGGCCTTGGGTTTGACCAGCCAGAACTTGCCCACGTAATCGCGGAACTCGTCGAGGATCTGCTGCGCCCAGATGCTGCCGGTCAGTTCGCGGTGGCGGCTGATCAGCGTGTGCAGGTGCTGGCGATGGTTCTCGAAGCCTTCGGCGGAAATGCGGTGGATGTCGATCAGCTCGTGGTTGTAGCGGTCCACGAAGTCACGGTCGATATCCAGCACGTAGGCCAGGCCACCGGTGAAGCCGGCACCGAAGTTCAGGCCCACCTTGCCCAGCACCAGCACGATGCCGTCGGTCATGTATTCGCAGCAGTGGTCACCGGCGCCTTCGATCACCGCCAGCGCGCCGGAGTTGCGCACGCCGAACCGCTCGCCGGCACGTCCGGCCGCGAACAGCTCGCCGCCGGTGGCACCGTACAGGCAGGTGTTGCCGATGATCGCGGTGTTGCGCGCCTCGAAGCGCGCGCCACGCGGCGGGCGCACCACCAGCCGGCCACCGGCCATGCCCTTGCCGACGTAGTCGTTGGCTTCGCCTTCGACCTCCAGCTGCAGGCCGCCCACGTTGAACGCCCCGAAGCTCTGCCCCGCGGTGCCGCGGAAACGCAGGGTCAACGGCGCATCGCTCATGCCCTGGTTGCCGTGCACGCGGGCGATCGCACCGGACAGGCGGGTGCCGATCGAGCGGTCGGTGTTGTGGATCAGGAAGCGG
>NZ_QAIW01000390.1:17260-25973 GCF_003061285.1 Stenotrophomonas sp. HMWF003
CCATCTGCGTGGCCAGGCTGTCCGGCGATTCGTACAGGCGCTGCGCGGCGCAGTGGCTGCCTTCGTACGTGGCCGGGTTGAGCAGGCGCGACAGGTCCACCTTGACCCCGGGGCGCGGGGAAACCTCCAGCTGTTGCAGCAGGTCGGTGCGGCCCACGATCTCGTCCAGCGAACGCACGCCCAGGTAGGACAGCCAGCCACGCACTTCCTCGGCCAGCAGGCGGAAGAAGTTCTCCACGCGCTCGGGCAGGCCGGTGAAGTACTGCGCGCGCAGGCGCTCGTCCTGGGTGGCCACGCCGGTGGCGCAGTTGTTGAGGTGGCAGATGCGCAGGTACTTGCAGCCCAGCACGATCATCGGCGCGGTGCCGAAGCCGAAGCTGTCCGCGCCCAGCAGCGCGGCCTTGATCACGTCCAGGCCGGTCTTCAGGCCACCATCGGTCTGCAGCAGGGTGCGCCCGCGCAGGTCGTTGGCCACCAGTGCCTGGTGCGACTCGGCCACGCCCAGTTCCCACGGCACGCCGGCATAGCGGATCGAACTGACCGGGCTGGCACCGGTGCCGCCGTCGTGGCCGGACACGGTGATCAGGTCGGCGCCGGCCTTGACCACGCCAGCGGCAATGGTGCCCACGCCCGCATGACTGACCAGCTTCACCGACACCAGCGCGTCCGGGTTGACCTGCTTGAGGTCGTAGATCAGCTGGGCCAGGTCTTCGATGGAGTAGATGTCGTGGTGCGGCGGCGGTGAGATCAGGCCGATGCCCGGCTTGGCATAGCGCAGCCGCGCGATCAGCTCGTTGACCTTGTGGCCGGGCAGCTGGCCGCCTTCACCGGGCTTGGCGCCCTGGGCGACCTTGATCTGCAGCACTTCGGCGTTGACCAGGTACTCGGCGGTGACGCCGAAGCGGCCCGAGGCCACCTGCTTGATCTTGCTGCGCTTCTCGGTCCCGTAGCGCACCGGGTCTTCGCCACCTTCGCCGGAGTTGCTGCGCCCACCGAGCCGGTTCATGGCAATGGCCAGCGCTTCATGCGCTTCGGGCGACAACGCGCCCAGGCTGATCGCGGCGGTGTCGAAGCGGCGGAACAGGTCTTCGGCCGGGGCCACCTGGTCCAGCGGCGTGGGCGTGGGCGCGGCCTTGAGCTGCAGCAGGTCACGCAGCGCCGACACCGGGCGGCCGTGCACGGCCTCGCAGTAGCGCTGCCAGTCGGCGGCATCGCCACTGCGCGCGGCGCGCTGCAGGGTCATGACCACGTCCGGGTTGTACATGTGGTATTCGCCGCCGTGCACGTACTTGAGCACGCCGCCCACGTCCGGGCGCAGCAGGTCGTTCCAGGCACGCACGGTGAGTTCGCGGGCTTCGTCGTCCAGGCGCGCAAAGCCGACGCCGGCCACGCGCGAGGCGGTGTCCGGGAAGCACAGGTCAACCACTTCGTCGTCCAGGCCGACGATCTCGAACAGCTGCGCGCCGCGGTAACTGGCCACGGTGCAGATGCCCATCTTGGAGATGATCTTGGACAGGCCCTTGTAGATGCCCTTGCGGTACCGGCGGCCGATCTGCGACTGCTCGCCGCCCTTGCTCAGCTGCAGGATGCCGCGCCGGCCCAGGTCGAACAGGGTCTGGTAGGCCAGGTACGGGTACACCGCGGTGGCACCGAAGCCGAGCAGGCAGGCCATGTGGTGCGCGTCGCGTGCGGTGCCGGTTTCCAGGATCAGGTTGACGTCGCAGCGCAGCCCGGCGTTGGACAGGTGGTGGTGCACCGCGCTGGTGGCCAGCAGCGCATGCACCATCGGCCGGTCGGCGACCGGGTAACGGTCGCTCAGCAGCAGCATCACGATGCCCTCGCGGGCGGCCGCCTCTGCCTCGGCGCAGATGCGCTCGATGCCCGCCTTCAGGCCTTCGTCCAGGCTGTAGGACAGGTCGATCAGGCGGTTCTTCTCGACGTACTGCTCCATCTTGATCAGCTGGCGCAGCTTGCGCTGGCTGAGCACCGGCGAATTGAGGATGACGTGGTTCACCGTCTCCGCACCGGCATGGAAGATGTTGGTCTCCTTGCCGAGCTGGGTGGTCAGCGACATGACGCAGTCTTCGCGCAGCGGGTCGATCGGCGGGTTGGTGACCTGCGCGAACGCCTGGCGGAAATAGTCGTACAGCGGGCGGCTGTGCTGGCTGAGCACGGCCATGGGCGTGTCGTCGCCCATCGAGCCGGTGGCTTCCTGCTCGGTCTCGGCCAGCGGCCGCAGGATCTGCTCGACCTCTTCGGTGCTCAGCTGGAACAGCTTGTGGTAACTGCGCAGGGTGCGCTCGTCGAACGGTTCCTCGACCAGCGACGGATCGATCAGCTCGGTCTGCAGGTAGGTCACGCCCTGCTGCAGCCACTGCTTGTACGGCGCGCGGCCACGGTTGATGCGGTCGATGGCATCGGAGTCGAGCAGGTCACCGCGCTTGAGGTCGATGGCCATCATCTCGCCCGGGCCCAGCTTGCCCTTGCGCACCACGCGCTCGGCCGGCACTTCCCACACGCCCGCCTCGGAAGCGACCAGGAAATGGCGGTCGGAGGTGAGCATCCAGCGCGCCGGGCGCAGCCCGTTGCGGTCCAGCGTACAGGCCGCATAGCGACCGTCGCAGGCCACGATGCCGGCCGGGCCGTCCCACGGCTCGCTGTTGAGCCCGTAGAACTCGTAGAACGCGGCCAGGTCGGGGTCCTTGAACTCCAGCGACTGGGTAGCCGGCGGCACCAGGATGCGCAGCGCCTGGATCAGCTCCATGCCGGCGCTGACCATCAGCTCGAGCATGTTGTCCAGGCTCTGCGAATCCGAGCCGTGCATGGAGATCACCGGGTCGAACTGGCCGATGTCGAAGCGCGGCGTCTTCCACACCTTGCTGCGCGCCTGCGCCCAGCGGCGGTTGCCTTCGATGGTGTTGATCTCGCCGTTGTGGGCGAGCATCCGGAACGGGTGTGCCAGCGGCCAGCGCGGCAGGGTGTTGGTGGAGAAGCGCTGGTGGAACACGATGGCGCTGGAGGCCAGGTCGTTGCGCTGCAGGTCCACGTAGAAGCGGCTCAGCTTGTCCGGCAGCACCATGCCCTTGTAGCTGATCGCGTTCGGGCTGAGCGTGGTGACGTAGTAGTCGGCGTGCTCGCGCAGCTGCTGTTCGCTGCGGCGGCGGGCCAGGAACAGGGCCAGGGTGAAGGTGGCCTCGTCCTGCTCGGCACCGGCATCGACGAACACCTGTTCGATGCGCGGCAGGGTGTCGCGGGCCAGTTGCCCGCACACGCTCGGGTCGGTGGGCACCAGGCGCCAGCCAACCGGTCGACAGCCGGCATCACGCAGCTGCTGTTCCAGGGTGTCGCGGCAGGTCTGCGCGGCCGCATCGTCGTGCGGCAGGAACACCACGCCGGCGGCGAACCGCGCCCCGAGGCTGAGCCCGGCTTCGGTGGCAAGTGCCTTGAGGAACACGTCGGGGCGGCGCAGCAGCAGGCCGCAGCCGTCGCCGGTGATGCCATCGGCGGCCACGCCACCGCGGTGGGTCATGCGCGAAAGCGCTGCAATGGCGGTGTCCACCAGCAGTCGGGACGGCTGGTCGTCGAGCTGGGCAACCATGCCGAAACCACAGGCATCGCGCTCATCTTGCGGGTCGTAAAGCCCTTGGCGGTTGCGGGGGGCCATCTCTGCCTCAATGTCGGGTGAGCGGCGACACTCGTCCCCGCTCAATCCGTTGAGCGCATCTGGAGGCACCGGATGACTCGACTAGATCACAGTTGCTGCAACGCCGCAATACACGGTTGCAGGCGCAACCAAACCCCTTCAAAAACCGCCTGGAACCGAGGTTCCAGGCGTCCCTGTTCAGCCGCAGCGCAGGCCGCTGATCGCGCCCTTTTCGTCCACTTCGATGTTCAGTCGTTCACCGACGAACTCCATCGTGGTCATGTCGTTGGGCTTGAGCACCCGCAGCTGCTTGGCGCTGGCGTCCTGCTGGGCCTGGCTGCCGATTTTGTCGCTGTAGGCCTGGCCGACCAGGCTCTGCACCTGGGTGGCATCGCAGGTGCCGACCGGCGGCGCTTCCAGCGCCTTGCCCGCTTCATCGGTCGGGGCTGCGGCGGCTTCGGCGGCCTTCTGGGCATGGGTGCCCACGGCTTCCTGCTCGTCCATGGGCGGCGCCTGGCAGGCGGCCAGGACGAGCAGGGCGGGAATGACGGCCACAAGGCCAATGGAACGCCGCAGGCGGCGGAACGACAAGGACGGCATCGAAACTCCAGACATCGAACCAGGAAACCTTGGAGGATATCGCCAAGCGGGGCGTGAGGTGTTCGTGTTGTGTTATTGACGCGCCCTCGCACCCGCACCGGGTATCACTGCAGGCCCTTACCGCCGCGTCCTCCGATGAGCCCCACCCGTCGCGTTACCCCCGAAGTCGCCGCCGCCCGCGAGGCCGGCCTGCGTTATGTCAGCGATGAGATGCCGGGCCTGCAGCGGCGGCGCGCCGGCAAGGGCTTCAGCTACCGGGACGCCGATGGCGCGGCGGTGCGCGATGCCGCCACCTTGGCCCGGATCCGCGCGCTGGCCATTCCGCCGGCCTACACCGATGTGTGGATCTGCGCGCTGCCCAATGGCCACCTGCAGGCCACCGGGCGCGACGCGCGCGGGCGCAAGCAGTACCGCTACCACGCCGACTGGGCGCGGGTGCGCGGGGACGGCAAGTTCGACCGCATCATCGCCTTCGGTACCGCACTGCCGGTGCTGCGCCGCCGCCTGCGGCGCGACCTCAAGCTGACCGGCTTCCCGCGCGACAAGGTGCTGGCCATCGTGGTCGCTCTGCTGGCGCAGACGCTGGTGCGCGTGGGCAATGAGGTATACGCCCGCGACAACCGCTCCTACGGGTTGACCACGCTGCGTAACCGGCACCTGGCGCTGGTCAAGGGCGGGCGTGCGCAGATGCGCTTCCGCGGCAAGTCCGGACAGGCCCATGAGGTGGACGTGGATGATCGCCGCCTGGTGACGCTGATCCGCGGCTGCCAGCAGCTGCCCGGGCAGGCGCTGTTCCAGTACCGCGATGACGAGGGTGCGGTGCAGCCGGTGGATTCGGGCATGGTCAACGACTACCTGCACGACGCCATGGGCGAGGATTTCAGTGCCAAGGACTTCCGGACCTGGGGCGGCACGCTGGAAGCCATCCGCCAGTTGGCCATCACCGAGTTGCCCGAACCTTCGAGCGAACGTGCGCTGGCGGCGTTGCAGAAGCAGGTGGTGTGCGAGGTGGCGACCCTGCTGGGCAATACGCCATCGGTGTGCAGGAAGTCCTACATCGATCCGTGCGTGTTCGATGGCTGGCGCGCCGGCTCGCTGAAGGCGCTGGCAGGCCTGCGCGGCGAGCGGCAATGGGAGCAGGCGACATTGAAGGTGCTCAAGGCCGCACGGCGCACGGTCAAGCGCGCGCGGGCGGCCTGAGCGGGTCGATCAGCCGCAGTAGAGCGCGGTGATGTTGTTGGTGCGGCCGGTTTCGATGGTCAACCGCTCGCCGCCGGTTTCCGCGCCCGGGGTCGGGTTGGCGGCGCCGCTGGCGGTGGGGCCGCTCTCGGCGCGCTGCCCACGCACCACGTTCACCTGCAGGCTGTCGCTGTCCACGCGGGCGCGCTCGATGGTGGCCGCCGATGCGGCCAGCCCGACCGCACCGCGCACCTTGTCCACGTGGCACTGCCCGGAGATCACCCCGTCGATGGGTTGCACCTGCGCCACCGGGGTGCTGCTGCAGGCGGAAAGGGTGGCCAGGGCGGCCGCGGCGAAAAGGGTGCGGTACATGGGGTGACTCCAGCAGGTTTTCCGGCCTGCAGCGTGACCCGGCACGCGTATGCGGCGGATGAAGCCTGCACGGTTTGCCCACATTGCACTCACTTTGCGTGGCCGCGCGGTTGGCCACACTGCCTGTGCACTTGAACGCTTTCGCAAAGGAGCCGCAGATGGCCACCCGCAAGACACGCACCCCCGCCACTTCCGCCGCCGCCGACAAGGCCGCCAAACCCCAGGCCGAGCGCGCCCCGGTGGTAAAGACCGCCACCCGCAAGGCGGCCGCGAAAGACCCGCGCGCTGCCCGCGTGGCCGCGCGCCAGCGCCGCCTGCAGGACCAGGAGAAGGCCAAGGATGCACGCGTGGCCAAGCAGGCCGCCAAGAAGCAGGTGGCCAAAAAGGCGACCAAAAAGGCCACCCAGGCCGGCGCGCGCAAGCAGCCCGAACGGATGCCGGCGCAGCAGATCGCCAAGCCGGGCAATGAGCATGAACTGGCGCTGGCCCCGCGCTTCCTTGCCCCCGATTACAAAGGCAGCGGCAAGCTGGCCGGCAAGCGCGCGATCATCACCGGGGCCGATTCGGGCATCGGCCGCGCGGTGGCGGTGCTGTTTGCCCGCGAAGGCGCCGACGTCGCGGTGCTGCACCTGGATGAAGCGGCCGATGCCAAGGTCACCCGCCAGCATGTGGAGGCCGAGGGCGGCCGCTGCGTGGTGATCGCCGGCGACGTGCGCGATCCGGCGTTCTGCACCAAGGCGGTGAAGCAGGTGGCCAAGGCCTTCGGCGGCATCGACATTCTGGTGAACAATGCGGCTTTCCAGCTGCACTGTGAGCGCCTGGAAGACCTGGAGGACGCGCACCTGCAGGAAACCCTGCAGACCAACATCGGTGGCTACATCCAGATGGCCCGCGCGGTGCTGCCGCACCTGCAGGAGGGCGACTGCATCATCAATACCGGGTCGGAGACGGGCCTGTTCGGCAGCAAGGCCCTGATCGACTACTCGGCCACCAAGGGCGCCATCCACGCCTTCACCAAGGCGCTGGCCAGCCAGCTGCTGCCGCGTGGAATCCGGGTCAATGCGGTGGCACCGGGACCGGTCTGGACGCCGCTCAACCCGGCGGACAAACAGGCCGCCGACGTGGCCGAGTTCGGCAAGGACAGCGACATGGGCCGCCCCGCGCAGCCGGAGGAACTGTCCCCGGCGTATGTGTTCCTTGCCTCGCCGGTGACCGCCAGCTACATCAGCGGGGTGATCCTGCCGGTGATGGGCGGGCCGCGCGGCTGAGTCCGGCGCGGTCGCACTGCAAGGCTGGCGCGTGCGATTTCCGCCGCGTCAGCCGCCGGTGGGCGGATGGGACTGAGCAGGTCACCTCACCGACGCAGACTTACGGAGTTGCCGTGCGCTTCGTCGATGGCCGGCTGGCATCGGTGGTCGGCACGCCGGTCCGCGCAACGCCCTGAGGGCTGGGCGGGCGGCCGTAGAACGCGGCGATCGGCGCGATGAAGTCCTGCGGGTTGGCGCCGACCAGGTTGGTCAGCACGACCACCGCCAGCTGGCGCTCGGGATACACGATGAACGCCGCGCGTGCGCCGCCCATGCCACCCACCTGCAGGTCGGGTGTGGTGCCCATGATCGGCCAGCCGGCCGACCAGGCGCCGGGCTCACCGTTGTTCAGGCGTTCGGGCGTCCACATGCGGCGCACGCCCGTGGTCTTGAGCAGCTGCCCCTGCGACAGCGCGATGATCCAGCGGCCCACCTCGTCGGCGGTGGTGAGCATGCCGGCGCCGGCCCACAGACCCGGTGACAGGTCGTAGAACCAGTGCGACAGCCGTTGCGGTGCATCGGCGGCGTCGGTCTTGCGGGGGAACCAGCTGTAGATGGTGGCCGCATCGGCCACCAGGTCGTAACTGTCGCCGAAGGTGGTGCGTGGCATGCCGACCACGTCGAACTGATGCCGGGCCATGTACTGCGGGTACGGCATGCCGGCCTGCCTGGTGATGATCCGCGCCAGCAGCACGTAGTTGGTCTGGTTGTACCGGTGACGCTCGCCCGGCGCTGCCTCCACCGGCAGGGCGGTCACCTGCGTCCACGCCTGCTGTTCGGTGCTGCCGCCCAGCAGCCCCTGCGCATCGAGGATGTCCGGCAGCCCGGAGGTGTGGTCGAGCAGCTGGCGTACCTGCACCTTGCCCCACGCGGGCGGCAGCTCGTCGAGGTAGCGCGACACCGGTGCCTGCAGATCCACGCGCCCGGCCTGGGCCAGCTGTGCCATCGCCACCCCGGTAAACGACTTGGTGGCCGAGTTGAGCGGGAACCGCGTGTCGCGCGTGGCGGCCACGCCGTTCTCGACATTGGCCAGGCCATAGGCCTCGGACAACACCAGCTGGCCGTCCTTGACCACCGCGATCTGCAGGCCCGGAATATGCCTGGCCTGCATCGTGTCCTGCACGAACCGCCGGGCCTGCGCGTTGGCAGGCTCCCAGGCGGTGGAGGGGGCGGCGAAACCTGCCAAGGGCACAACGAGCGCGGCCACCAGGACGGTGGTGCGGAGGGCACTGAAACGCATGCAGCTTTCCTTGGGCGGGTGCACCGGTCGCCGCGCGCCGGTGGAGCGGGGACAGTCCGGGCTCGCAGGTTTGGATGCGGCGGCGGCCGAAAAGGTTTAACCGGCGGGGGCGCGACCGTTCGTCGGCACGCGCCGTCCGGCACTTGACGACAGTTGTAGTCACTGGCACGGTGGCGACACGTGTAGTCATCGGAGTGTGTCATGCGCGGCAAAACCATCGGGGACCAGGAACTGGCCCTGTTGCAGTACGTAGCAGAACAGGGCGGCGCCACCGTAGGCGAGGTAGCGGCGGGGTTTGGCGAAGAACGCGGGCTGGCCCGCTCGACCGTGCTGACCATGATGGAACGCCTGCGCGGCAAGGCCTATCTGCAT
>NZ_QAIW01000390.1:25983-27127 GCF_003061285.1 Stenotrophomonas sp. HMWF003
ACAGCGTGGTGCAGGGCGCGGTGGCCAGCTTCGTGGAGAAGACCCTGCAGGGCTCGGTGTCGCCGTTCGTGGCCTTCATGTCGCACAAGGCCGAGGTCAGCGACCAGGAACTGGCCGAGCTGGAAGCGCTGGTCGCGCAGTTGCAGTCACGCAAGCGGGAGGGCTGAGCCATGGAGACGCTGATGATGGAACTGCTGGTGCGGCTGGGCTGGACCAGCGTGCAGAGCGCGGTGCTGGTGGGCCTGGTGTGGGGCGTGTGCCGGCTGCTGCCGGGCCTGCCGCCCTCCACGCGGGTGCGTTTGTGGTGGCTGGTGGCCCTGCAGGCGGTATTGGGCCTGATCTGGAGCAGTCCGCTGGAACTGGCGGTGCTGCCCGCGCCCGCGGCGCAGACCACGCAGGTGATCGCACTGCCTGCCATGGATGCCGCCGTTGCGGTGGCACCTGCGGCCGCCGACACGGTTGCGATGGCCGCGCCGGCCTCGGCGCTGTGGTCGTTGCCGGCCGTGCTGCTGGCGATGTGGGCGGCGGGTGTACTGGTGATGCTGCTGCACAGCCTGCGTGGCTATCGCCACAGCCGCGCGCTGGTACGCGATGCAGTGGAGTGCACCGATGCCTCGCTGCAGGACGCGTTGCAGCTGGCGGCCGAAGCACACGGCCTGCGCCGCGCGCCCGCCTTGAAGATCTCCGCGCAGATCCGCTCGCCGCAGCTGATCGGACCGTGGGCCCCGGTGCTGCTGCTGCCCGCGCGCGAACTGCCGGCGATGGCGGCCGATGACCTGGACATGGCGCTGACCCATGAGCTGGTGCACCTGCAGCGTCGCGATCTGTGGTGGGGCCTGCTGCCGGCGTTGGCGCAGCACCTGTTCTTCTTCCATCCGCTGGTGCACCTGGCCGCCCGCGAATATGCGCTGGCCCGCGAAGAGGCCTGCGATGGTGCGGTGGTGGCCGGGCATGGCCACTGCCGACACGACTATGGCCGGTTGCTGGTGCAGCTGGGCGTGGCCCCGCGCCCGGCGGTGGGTGTGGCCAGTGCGTCGCCGAACTTCCGCAGCCTCAAGCGTCGCCTGCTGAGCCTGCAGCAGACCCGTCGTTTCCCGCGCATGGCGGCCGTGGCGATCACCGCGGTGTTCGTGCTGGTCGGTGT
>NZ_QAIW01000391.1:0-1034 GCF_003061285.1 Stenotrophomonas sp. HMWF003
CTTCCGGCGTTACCCCAACGCCGCGCGCGCGCGTCGCCAGGAAGGCATCGCCCAGTTGCGGGTCAGCGTGGGCCGCGATGGCAGCCTGCTGGCGCTCTCGCTGGAAGCCACCTCCGGCTTCCCGCTGCTGGACCAGGCCGCGCTGGAGACCTTCCGCCGCGCCGCGCCATTGCCCAAGGTGCCGGAGGACCGCCCGGCACCGGTGGAACTGTCGTTCCCGGTGGAATTTTTCATGCGGTGAGGCGCGTACCGGCCAACGGCCGGTACCTACCCGCCATCGCGCCCCCCGCCTAGAATGGGCGGCATGAGCACCCTGACCTTCCGCGCGGCCACTGCCGCCGACATCCCCGCCCTGATCGCCCTGGTCACCTCGGCCTATCGCGGCGACGCCAGCCGCGCCGGCTGGACCACCGAAGCCGACCTGCTGGACGGCGCCCGCATCGACGCGCAGGGCCTGCAGGCCGACCTGGCCAAGCCGCGTTCGACCATCCTGCTGGCCGAACGCGAGGGCCAGCTGGCCGCCTGCGCGCACGTGGCCGACGACAACGGCAAGGGCTATTTCGGCATGTTCTCGGTCGACCCCACCCAGCAGGGGGGCGGCATCGGCAAGCAGATGATGGACGCCGCCGAGGCCCACGCCGCCCGCGAATGGGGCGTGCCGGTGATGCAGATGACCGTGATCGACGTGCGCGAGGAGCTGATCGCCTTCTACGAGCGCCGTGGCTACGCACGCACCGGCATCAAGAAGCCGTTCCCCTATGGCGACGAACGCTTCGGCATCCCCAAGCGCGACGACCTGCGCTTCGAGATTCTGGAAAAGCCGCTGGTGGTTCCCGCGTGAGCGAGACCTGGACCTTCGTCTGCGCCAGCGCCGACCTGCTGCCGGGCGAGATGAAAAGCACCTTCGACGAGGTCACCGGCACCCCGATCGTGGTGTTCAACCTGGACGGCGAGCTGTACGCCCTGGAAGACCAGTGCACCCACGACGAATTCGAGCTGTCCTCGGGCACCTTCGACACCGCCGAGGCCAGCAT
>NZ_QAIW01000392.1:0-323 GCF_003061285.1 Stenotrophomonas sp. HMWF003
ATTACAGCCCTGCCCAGGCGTCCACTTCGTCGACGAAGTGGTGCAGGTCCTGGTAACGGTTGTAGAGCGGCGTGGGCGAGATGCGGATGACGTCCGGTTCGCGCCAGTCACCGAGCACGCCGACGGTCTGCAGGTACTCGAACAGGCTGCGGCCACGCTCGCGTCCCCCGACCACGCGCAGCGAGAGCTGGCAGCCGCGGCGCTCCGGTTCGCTGGGGGTGAGCACCTCGAGCACGCCGGTCAGGCGGGCGCGCACCAGCGCGTCGAGCAGGCCGGTCAGGCGCAGCGACTTTTCGCGCAGGGCAGCAATGCCACCGGCCTTG
>NZ_QAIW01000392.1:353-978 GCF_003061285.1 Stenotrophomonas sp. HMWF003
CGCAGCGGGGCCAGGCCGAGCACGGGTGGGTTGCTGAGCTGCCAGCCTTCGGCGCCGACGGCAGGCACGAACTGCGGGGCCATCTTGAAGCGGGTGGCTTCCTCGTGGCCCCACCAGCCGGCGAAGCGCGGCAGGCTGGTGTCGCGGTGGTGGCGTTCGTGCACGAAGCAGCCGGCCACGGCGCCGGGGCCGGCGTTGAGGTACTTGTAGTGGCACCAGACGGCGAAGTCGGGGGCGATGTCGTGCAGCTGCAGGGGCACGTTGCCGACCGAGTGGGCCAGGTCGAAGCCGACGCGGGCGCCCTGGAGGCGGGCCATGCGGGTGATGGCATCGAGGTCGAAGACCTGGCCGCTGCGGTACTGCACGCCGGGCCACAGGACCAGCGCCAGGCGCGGGCCGTGTTCGGTGATGGCGCGCTCGATGGCCTGCAGGGAAATGGTGCCGTTGGGTTCGTCGGGCTGGACTTCGATGAGGTCGGTGGCCGGGTCGAAGCCGTGGAAGCGGATCTGCGATTCGACGGCGTGGCGGTCGGTGGGGAACGCGCCGGCTTCGATGAGGATGGCGGGGCGCTCGCGGCTGGGCCGGTAGAAGCTGACCATCATCAGGTGGAGATTGACGCTGAGGG
>NZ_QAIW01000392.1:997-1358 GCF_003061285.1 Stenotrophomonas sp. HMWF003
ATGGCGACCACTTCGCTGGGCAGCGCGCCGACGATGCGGGCAAGCTGTTCGCTGACGAGGCGGTGGTAGCGGAGCCACTGGGTATCACCGGTGAAGTGGCCTTCGACGGCGAGGCTGGCCCATTTGTCCATGACGTCCTGGACGGCGGCCCGGGCGCCGCGCGGTTGCAGGCCAAGCGAGTTGCCGACGAAGTAGGTCTGGTCGCGGTGGTTGTGCTGGGGGAAGGCGAACTCGCTGCGCAGGCTGCGCAGGGGGTCGGCGGCGTCCAGGGCAACAGCGTGGGTGCGGCTGAGAAGTTCGGACATGGTGCAACCAGCGGTGACAGTGACGGACAGTTTATCCGGGTGGTGGGGGCGTGGGC
>NZ_QAIW01000393.1:0-466 GCF_003061285.1 Stenotrophomonas sp. HMWF003
GCTCAGGGCAAGCAGGTGCAGAACGCGGTGCACGAACTGCTGGGCGACGAGAAGTTCCAGGGCTGGGACAACCAGCTGCACAACGAGCCGGTGTTCATGCTCACCCACGAGCGCATGCGCCGCTGGCCCGCCGATGCCACCGACAATGCCACCGGCTGGGGCTGGGATGCGATCAGCCATTACGGCGGCGCGGTGGGCAACCTGGCCACCCACGTCAATGCGGGCGGTGAGGTGCGCTTCGGCTGGAAGCTGCCCGACGACTTCGGCAGCACCCCGCTGCGCCCGGCCGGCGAAAACACCGCCCCCACCCGCGGCGGCAAGCCGGCCGGCTGGTCCTGGCACCTGTTCGCCACCACCGACGCGGCCTGGGTGATCCGCGACATCACCCTGGACGGCAACACCTTCCGCAACAGCCACAGCGTGGACAAGCGCCACGTGGTGGGCCAGGCCGGCTACGGCGTGGCGG
>NZ_QAIW01000393.1:497-1937 GCF_003061285.1 Stenotrophomonas sp. HMWF003
AGCCGCTCGCTGTAGGCGGCACACCGTCGACCGGCACCCCGCACCCAAAAAAAGACCGGCTTTCGCCGGTCTTTTTTTTTACTACGGTCGGGCAGGAATCACTCCGATTCCCACCACATCCAGAAGCTGTCCCACAGGCGCTTGAAGAAGCCGGCCTCTTCCACCGCGGCCACGGCCACCAGCGGGGCTTCGGCCACCACCTTGCCATCCAGGGTCACCTTCAGCGAGCCGATCTGCTGGCCTGCGGTGAACGGCGCCTCCAGGGTCTTGGGCACGTCGATGGTCGGCTTGAGGTCGTTGTAGCGGCCACGCGGCACGCTCACCAGCAGCGGCTGGGCCACGCCCAGCTGCACGGTGTCGGTCTTGCCCTTCCACACCTTGTGCTCGGCCACGGCCTTGCCGGGTTCGTACATGCGGTGGGTTTCGAAGAAGCGGAAGCCCCAGTTGAGCAGCGCCAGGCTGTCATCGGCACGCTGCTTTTCCGAGCTGCCGCCCAGTACCACCGCGATCAGGCGCTGGTCGCCGCGCTGCGCCGAGCTCATCAGGCAGTAGCCGGCTTCGGAGGTGTGGCCGGTCTTGATGCCGTCCACGCTGCCGTCGCGCCACAACAGCAGGTTGCGGTTGGGCTGCTTGATGGTGCCTACGGTGAATTCCTTCACCTTGTTGTAGGCGTAGGTCTCCGGGTAGTCGCGCACCATCGCCCGGCCCAGCAGCGCCAGGTCGAAGGCGGTGCTGTGGTGGCCCGGCGCGGTCAGGCCGTGCGCGTTGACGAAGTGCGAGTTCTTCATGCCGATCTTGGCGGCGTAGCTGTTCATCAGCGAAGCGAAGGCCTCTTCGCTGCCGGCCACGTGCTCGGCCAGGGCAATCGCGGCATCGTTGCCGGACTGGATCGCCATGCCCTTTTCCATGTCTTCCAGGCGCGCGGTCTGGTTGACCGGGAAGCCGCTGTAGCTGCCGTCGGTACCGGCGCCACCTTCGCGCCAGGCGCGCTCGCTCATCATCACCTGGTCGTCGGGACGGACCTTGCCGTTCTTGACCTCGGCAGCGACCACGTAGGAGGTCATCACCTTGGTGATGCTGGCCGGGGCCAGCTGTTCATGTTCGTTCTCGCCGGCCAGCACCTGGCCGGTGGCGTAATCCATCAGCACCCAGGCCTTGGAGACGCTGGGCTTGGGCGCCGGCGGGGTGGCAACGGTGATCGGGGCGGCGGCAGGAGCAGGCGTCGGCTGCGGGGCCGGCTGCGGGGTCTGGGCAGAGACCACGCCCACCAACAGGGTCGTGGCCATGGCAGCAGCGGCAAAGCGGAATTTCATCGGACAGCAAGCTCCTGGAGGGCGCCAAGGTGGAAAGAGGGGTGGGCCATTGTAGGCCCATGCAACGGTGCGGCGTGTGGCGGCCGGCGGCGGCCGCCGTGCCGGTCAATCCTTCACGATCTGCGGC
>NZ_QAIW01000394.1:0-1405 GCF_003061285.1 Stenotrophomonas sp. HMWF003
CACCACCGTGATCGGCACGATGAACGCATGCAGCCCGGGCGCGGCCACCTCCAGGCCTTCGACCGCACCCAGCACCGAGATGGCCGGGGTGATCCCCCCGTCGCCGAAGAACAGCGAGGCCCCGAAGATGCCCAGGATGCCCACCACGTACGCCGAGCGCGAGCCGTGCCGCAGGGTACGCTGGGTCAGCGCCATCAGCGCCATGATGCCGCCCTCGCCCTCGTTGTCGGCGCGCATGATGATGGTGACGTATTTGAGCGTAACGACGATGTTCAGCGCCCAGAACGCCAGCGACAGCACGCCCAGTACGGTGTCGTGGTCGCTGTTGAGGCCGTAATGCGGCGAGAACGCTTCCTTCAACGTATAGAGCGGGCTGGTGCCGATGTCGCCGAACACCACGCCGATGGCGCCGATCATCAGGGCCATGCCGCCGGCCGCCGGCGCGTGGCCGTGCGCGGCGTGGCCGTTGTCGTGCTGGGTGGAAGAGGTGGACATGGTGCTCCGGGCGGACGCGGTCGGTATCAGGAAGAAGGCAGCGCGCGGGTCAGCGCAGCGCGGCCTGCAGGGCCTTGCGGATGACGGTGGCGACATCGTCGCCCTCGGCGTTGGCATCGCGCGCCATGCGCGCGGCCTCGGCCGGCTTGTAGCCCAGCTGCTGCAGGGCCACGGTGGCCTCGGAGACCGGGTCGGTGGCCGGCGCGGCACCGGCCAGGGGCGCGCCGCCCCCGCCGAAGTTGGCCGCGCGGTCGCGCAGTTCCAGCACCATGCGCTCGGCGGTCTTCTTGCCGATGCCGGGAATGCGGGTCAGCGCGGTGATGTCACCGGCCTGCAGCATGCGCGCGAACTCGTCCACGCTCACCCCCGACAACACCGCCAGCGCGATCTTGGCGCCGATTCCGCTGACCTTCTGCACGTCGCGGAACAGGCGACGCTCACCCTCGCGCAGGAAGCCATACAGCGACACGCTGTCTTCCTTCTGCGCGTAGTGGGTGAACAGCGTGACCTCGCGGCCCAGCTCGGGCAGGTCGTAGAAGGTGCTCATCGGCGCCTCCAGCTCGTAACCGACGCCATTGACGTCGATGAGCAGCCACGGCGGCGCCTTGTAGGCCACGATCCCGCGCAGACGACCAATCATGCAGCTTTCCTCATTTGCGGCTCCAGGCCATGCGGGCATTGACGCCCAGGCGCTGCGCCGTTGCCCGTACGTGGGCGTGGGTGATGGCCACGGCCAACGCATCGGCGGCGTCGGCCTGCAGCTTGGTTTTCAGGTTGAGCATGAGCCCGACCATGTGTTGGACCTGTTGTTTTTCCGCGCCACCGCGGCCGACCACGGCCAGCTTGATTTCGGTGGCCGCGTATTCGCTGACCGGCAGGTCGCGCATGACCACCGCCGAGATGGCTGCGC
>NZ_QAIW01000394.1:1429-2900 GCF_003061285.1 Stenotrophomonas sp. HMWF003
GCGGTATTCCTCGACCAGGGCGTTCAGGCCCAGCACCAGCAGCTTCATGCGCTGCGGGAAATCGTCGGCGCCCAGCAATACCAGCGGCAGGTGGTGCACGTGCACGACCTTGCCGGTGGCATCCACATCAATGATGCCCACCCCGGTGCGTTGCGAACCGGGGTCGATGCCGAGGATGCGGGTCATGCGGCACGCACGCGGCCGGGCAGGACCCGGAACGGAGCAGTGCGGCGGCGATGGCAGGGAACGGCTGGAGTCATCATGGTCCGCATTGTCCGCCCACCGGTCGCCAAAGGCGACCGGCAGCGCGTCCGGTCAGGCGTAGGCGTCCGCGCCGAGGTCGGCGTTGGAGAACACGTCCTGCACGTCGTCCAGGTCTTCCAGCATGTCCAGCAGCTTCTTGACCTGCAGGGCGGTGTCGCCTTCGACCTTGATGTCGTTGTCGGCGCGGAAGGTCAGTTCGGCGTGGTCCGGGGTCAGCTTGGCCGCTTCCATGGCGTCCTTGACCGCGTGGTAGCTGTCGGCGGCGGTCAACACGTCGATCGCGCCGTCTTCCGGGTACACCACGATGTCGTCCGCGCCGGCCTCGATGGCCGCCTCGGTGATGGTCTCTTCATTGGCGCCGGCGGCGAAATGCAGCACGCCCACGCGCTTGAACATGAAGGCCACCGAGCCTTCGGTGCCCATGTTGCCGCCGCACTTGCTGAACGCGTGGCGGACATCGGCCACGGTGCGCACGCGGTTGTCGGTCAGGCAGTCCACGATCACGGCCACGCCACCGGGGGCATAGCCCTCGTAGCGGATCTCCTCGTATTCCACGCCTTCCAGTTCGCCGGTGGCCTTCTTGATGGCGCGCTCGATCACGTCCTTGGACATGTTCGAGGCCAGGCCCTTGTCCATGGCAACCCGCAGGCGCGGGTTGTTGTTGGGGTCTCCTCCACCGCCGCGCGCGGCAACGCCGATCTCGCGGATGATCTTGGTGAAAATCTTGCCGCGCTTCGCGTCGGACGCGTTTTTGCGGTTCTCGATCGAGGGACCTCTACCCATGGGTATTACCGTGCTTGCATGAGGAACAGGGCGCGGATTCTACCTGATCGCCCGCCGCGACCGTGTTAGTCGTGGCCGGGGGGCCGCCCGTGCTCAGGCGGCGTGGGCGGCGCGGTCGGGCCGGAAGCGGCCATCGCGCAGGAAGGCGGCGGTCTGGCGCGCCGCCTCGGGGGAAAACACCAGCCCGCTGTGGCTTGCCGGGACCACGCAATGGTCGGCCAGGCCCGGCAGGTGGGTCTCATCGAGCGCCACGGTGCCGTCGGAGGCCTCGCCAATGGCGCCCAGCAGGCTGCCCAGCCCGTGCGGGACCGAGCCGGCGATCAACCCCACCTGCGCCCTGCCCTCCCAGGCCGGCAGGCCGTCGAGCAGCAATTCGCTGCTGCGGCCCAGCGCCAGCGACCAGCCATGGTCGGCCAGCGAGCGG
>NZ_QAIW01000394.1:2914-4576 GCF_003061285.1 Stenotrophomonas sp. HMWF003
TTGAGCCGTTCCAGGAGTTGCGGCACGGCCACCTCGGGCCCGCCGAAGACGCTGGAATAGCCGAAGGTATCCACGTTGAAGCCACGCGCGCGCAGCCGCCAGGCCAGTGGGCCCACCCACGCGCGGGCATTCCAGATGCCGTGAAGCAGTAAAACAGGGGGATTCATGCACTCAGCCTAGCCGGTTGGCTTGGGACCTGCGGGAAGAAACACGGCCATTAGACGAATAGACCGTGCAACGGCGGGTGAAGCCGTTGCGGTCCATTGCGATGGAGAAGGAAACAGGCCGGGCGCTCAGCGCGCCGGGCCGGCCGGTCGGCGCAGGATGAACTCCAGGTCGCGCACGTTGCCGACCGGGAATTCATAGGTACCGACCTTGGTGAAGCCGTATCGGGCATAAAACCGCTGCGCGCCGAAGTTTTCCGACCACACGCCCAGCCACAGCGTGCGCGGGCCGTCGCGTTCGAGCCAGTCCAGTGCCGTTTCCAGCAACCGGCTGCCCCAGCCGCAGCTCTGTTCGTCCTTGATCAGGTACAGGCGCTTGAGTTCGCGATCGCCCGGCTGCACGTCCGGGTGCGGCAGGCCGCAGGGGCCGGCTGCGGCATGGCCGACGGCCACGCCGTCCCGTTCCAGCAGCCATACCGCGTAATCCGGGTGGGCCAGGATGATGTGCTGGCGGTCGACCGCGTAGGCTTCGTCCAGGAAATCCTGCAGGTCCTGCGCAGGATAGAGGTGGCCGAAGGTTTCCACGAAGGTACGCGTGGCCAGCACCGACAGGGTCGGTGCGTCGTCAACGGTGGCACGGCGGATGGCGTACATGGCGGGCGTCCGGGCAGGCCTCAGGCCTGCGCTCCGTGGGGGGCGTCTTCTTCCTCGTCGCCCTCCTCTTCGTCCTCGTCCTCGTACTCTTCCTCGTCGTCTTCGCCTTCTTCCTCTTCCTCGTCCTCGTCTTCTTCCTCGTCGAGGTCGTCTTCGTCTTCTTCGTAGTCTTCCACGCCGAAGTCCTCGCCATCCCAGCGCCCTTCGCCGTCCTGCACGAAGGTCAGCGCCATGGCGGCGGGGTTGGTGCCCACGCGCACCAGCCAGCCACCGAACACGCGGGCGCGTTCGGTGACCAGGGTGGCGTCGGCGCCTTCATTGCCCAGCTTTTCCCATTCCAACGAAAACGCGAATTCGCTCATTGCAGGATCTCCGGGGTTTGGTGAGGCTTGCCGGGCAGAGCCCGGCACTACGTCAGTGGGGTCAGGCCTTGCGCGGGCGAACCTGGATGTGCACTTCGGCCAGCTGCTCGTCCGGGATCGGCGACGGGGCGCCGGTCATCAGGCACTGCGCGCCGGTGGTCTTCGGGAACGGAATGACGTCGCGGATCGACTCGGTGCCGGCCATCAGCGCGGCGATGCGGTCGATGCCGAAGGCAATGCCACCGTGCGGCGGAGCGCCGAAACGCAGGGCGTCGAGCAGGAAGCCGAACTTGGCCTCGGCCTCTTCGGCACCGATGCCCAGCAGCTCGAACACCGTGCTCTGCATGTCCGAGCGATGGATACGGATCGAACCGCCGCCGATCTCGTTGCCGTTGAGCACCATGTCATAGCCGCGCGACACGGCGGTTTTGGCGTTGGCGCGCAGGTCGGCGATGTCGTCCACCGCCGGGGCGGTGAAGGGG
>NZ_QAIW01000394.1:4586-5540 GCF_003061285.1 Stenotrophomonas sp. HMWF003
ATTCGAACATCGGGAAGTCGGTGACCCACAGCGGGGCCCACCCGGCGGCGACCAGGTTGAAGTCCTTGCCAGCCTTCAGGCGCAGCGCGCCCATGAAGTCGGACACCTTGTTGTAGCCACCGGCACCGAAGAACACGATGTCGCCGTTGCCGGCGCCCACGTGGGCCACCAGCGCGGCGAAGGCCTCTTCGCTGAAGAACTTGGCGATCGGCGAGCTGACTTCACCGGTGTCGCCGATCTTGATGTAGGCCAGGCCCTTGGCGCCGTACTTGGCGGCATGTGCGGCGTACTCGTCGATCTGCTTGCGGCTCAGGGTGGCACCGCCGGGGATGCGCAGCGCGGCCACGCGGCCGTCGGCGTCGTTGGCGGCGGCGGTGAACACCGGGAACTCACTGGCCTTGACCAGCTCGGCCACGTCCACCAGCTCCAGCGCGATGCGCAGGTCCGGCTTGTCCGACCCGAAGCGACGCATCGCCTCGGCCCAGGTCAGGCGCGGGAAGCTGGCGTCCAGCTCGACGTCCACCACTTCCTTGAAGATGGCGCGGATCATGTCTTCGACGAAGTCCTGCACGTCGCGCTCGCGCACGAAGGCGAACTCCATGTCCAGCTGGGTGAATTCCAGCTGGCGGTCGGCACGCAGGGCCTCGTCGCGGAAGCAGCGCGCGATCTGGTAGTAGCGGTCGAAGCCGGCCACCATCAGGATCTGCTTGAACAGCTGCGGGCTCTGCGGCAGGGCGTAGAACTCGCCCGGGTGCATGCGCGCCGGCACCAGGAAGTCGCGGGCGCCTTCCGGGGTGGCCTTGGTCAGGATCGGGGTTTCGATGTCCTGGAAGCCGGTGGCGTCCAGGTGGCGGCGCAGCGCCTGCACCAGCTTGATGCGGGTGCGCTGCATGCGCTGCATTTCCGGGCGGCGCAGGTCCAGGTAGCGGTACTTCAGGCGGGTTTCCTCGCCCG
>NZ_QAIW01000394.1:5550-8873 GCF_003061285.1 Stenotrophomonas sp. HMWF003
CTCGTGGGCGTGGAACGGCAGCGGCTCGGCCTTGTTGAGCACGGTGATGGCCGTGGCGATCACTTCCACCTTGCCGGTGCGGATCTTGTCGTTCACCGCATGGCGCGCACGCACCACGCCTTCCACCTGCAGCACGTCCTCGTAGCCCAGGCTGGCGGCCACGGCGAACACGGCCGCGTTGTCGACTTCCACCGTCACCTGCACGATGCCTTCATGATCGCGAAGATCGATGAAGCACACGCCGCCCTGGTTGCGGGCAACGTCGGTCCAGCCGGCGAGGGTAACGGTTTGGCCAATCAGGGTCTCATCGACCAGGCCACAGAAGTGGGTACGCATGGGGGTAAAGCTCCGCAGGAGAATGCCGGCACCAGGTTGCGCCGGACAGCCCTTTATTCTGCGGCGTAGCCTGCGCCGGGGCAAATGGGCCGTTGCCCGCCCCTGCCCGGCCGGGGCCTGTGGCCCGCCCGGCGGGCATCACGCGGCGTGAACCCGGCCCGTTCCTATAGTCCGCGCACCAACGACCGCAAGGGGATGTCGCCATGAACCGTCGCCTCACCGTTGTCTGCCTGGCCCTGGCACTGGGCTGTAGCGCCCCGGCCGCCCAGGCCCAGATGAGCACCCGCGCCTATGCCCCCGAGAACCTGTCGCAGCTGTCCTCCAGCGACCGCTCGCGGGTGATCACCCAGGAGTATGCCGACCAGTCCAATGGCCGCCGCATTCCCGACGACCAGCTGCGCTTCTACCTGGCCCAGGTCAATTCGGGCTGGGGCTTCTCGCGGATCAAGCAGGACATCGCCACCTCGTTGCGCGGCAGCGGCGGCGGCGGCTGGAACGGCGGCGGCGGGGGCAACAACGGCGGCACGGTGCGCTGCGAGAGCCAGAACAACCGCGAGCGGGTCTGCAACACCGGCTGGCGCAGTGCCCAGCTGTCGCGGCAGATTTCCGGCTCGGCCTGCCAGGAAGGGCGCACCTGGGGCTCGCGCAACGGCACGGTGTGGGTCACCGGCGGCTGCCGCGCCGAGTTCGTCGAAGGACGCGGCAACGGCGGCAACTGGGGCGGTGGCGGCGGCAGCACCGGCGGCACCATCCGCTGCGAGAGCCAGGACAACCGCGAGCGCAGCTGCAACACCGGCTGGCGCAACGCCACCCTGGTCCGGCAGATTTCCGGCTCGGCCTGCGTGGAAGGCCAGACCTGGGGCGTGCGCAATGGCGCGGTGTGGGTCAACCGCGGCTGCCGGGGCGAGTTCGCCGAGGCCCGGGGCGGCTGGGGCGGCGGCAATGGCGGCGGCAACGCCAATTACAGCGTGACCTGCAGCAGCAACAGCAATCGTCGGGAAACCTGCGCCTGGGAGGCCCGCCAGGGCCGCCCGGTATTGCAGCAGCAGCTGTCCGGCAGCGCCTGCGTGGAAGGCCGCAGCTGGGGCTATGGCAACAGCAGCCTGTGGGTCAGCAACGGCTGCCGTGCCCGGTTCGGGGTGCGGTAACCGCCGGGAGACGCGGGGTGCCGGCCGCTGGCCGGCAACCTGATGAACCAGATACGGGTAGTGCCGGCCGCTGGCCGGCAACCTCATGAACCCCGTGGCAGGCAAACAGCAGCGGGGGCAGAGCCCCGCGTTACGAAGGGCAGCGGGGCAGAGCCCCGCTCTACGAACAGCAGCGGGGCAGAGCCCCGCTCTACGGGGCCGGGCTGCCCCATGGCGCGGGCGGTAGCGCGACCGGCTTGCTCAGGTCGAATTCGACCTGGAAGCGGCGACCGCCCGGGCGGGTCAGTTCATAGATGAAGCGCTGGTCCGGTTCGATGTCCATCGCCCAGGTGTTGTGCACGGACGGCAGCATGTCGGCGGTGCGGAACATCGCCACCGAATCGGCATCCACCGGGAAGCTCTGGCGCTGCGCGGTACCCGGTGGCTTGCTGTCGCCGCCGTACATCGTCACCGCATCGGGGCTGCCGTCCTGGTGGCGATGATCGTGCTTCAGGCGCAGGCCGGTCTCGGTGCGGCTGATCACCCAGGTACGTGAGTGATCGTCGCCGACATGGAACGGAATGCGCAGCCCGTGTGCAGGATCCTCGCACCCGCGCACATGCATCACCAAGCGCTTGCCGTCGAACGGATCGGGTGCGTCGGTGCGCGGTTCGTTGGCAATCACCTTGCCTTCGTACGCCTTGCCGCAATGGGCCGCCACTGCGGCAAGGAACGCGTCGGCCGGTGCATTGGCCACGTCGTGAGCCACGCTGTCCTGCCGCCCACCGCAGGCGGCAAGCAACAACGCAATGGCGAGCGGTGCAACAACGTTGGGAACATTCATCGCCCTACCCTAGCCTGCATGCACAGGCAGTGCAAACGCATCGGCGTGGCTGCCACCGGGGCTTCATCGTGGCTGTGCTACGGTAGATCAGGTGTTGTTTATTGCCTTCCCACCCAGGCCGCGCGCATGTTGCGGCTGACCGCCCTGCTCACCGGTGTCGCGCTGCTGCTCACCGGCAGCGGGCTTCTGGGCACCCTGCTGGCGGTCCGCGGCGGCCAGGCCGGCTTCGGTGCCGGTACGCTGGGGCTGGTGATGTCCGGGTATTTCGCCGGCTTTTTCATCGGTACCTTTTTCGCGCCCTCGCTGATCGGCCGCATCGGGCATATCCGTGCATTCGCCTTTTTCGCCGCGCTCGCGGCGATCGCCGTACTGCTGCATCCGCTGTGGCTGCACCCCGTCGCCTGGGGCGTGCTGCGCATCGCCACCGGCATCGCGCTGGTCGGGCTGTATACGGTGATCGAGAGCTGGCTCAACGCCGAGCCCGATCCGGCCCGGCGCAGCCGCGCGTTCTCGCTGTACATGGTGGTCAATCTTTCTGCGCTGGCACTGGGCCAGGTGCTGCTGATGCTGGGCGATGCCAGCGCGATGGCAATGTTCATGCTGACCGCGATCCTGATCTGCGCGGCGGTGTTGCCGGTCACCGCAACACGCCTGCGTCAGCCGGACGTGCCGGTGGTATCGCGGCTCACCCTGGGCCGGCTGTATGCGATGGCGCCGGTCGCCACCGTGGCCGCGGGCCTGTCCGGGCTGGCGATGGGCGCCTTCTGGGGCCTGCTGCCGGTGTATGCCGGCGCGGTCGGCCTGGATGGCAATGGCGTGGCGCTGTTCATGCTGACTGCGATCCTCGGCGGCGCGCTGCTGCAGTGGCCGCTGGGCCATATCAGCAACGGCCACGACCGCCGCAGTGGGCTGGTCGCGCTGAGCCTGGCCGCTGCCGGCATCGCGGTGGTGGCGTCGCTGCCGATGATCCAGCTGCAGACCCACCTGCTGTTCGGGTTGTTCTTCTGCTACGGCGG
>NZ_QAIW01000394.1:8883-11520 GCF_003061285.1 Stenotrophomonas sp. HMWF003
GCTGCTGGTGCACGGCGTGGGCGCGGCGCTGGGTCCGGCGCTGGCCGGCGCGGCCATGCAGCGCTTCGGCCCTGCCGCGCTGCCGCTGTACTTCGCCGTGGTGCTGATGCTGCTGGCGCTGTTCACCGGCGCGCGCCTGCTGCGGTTCCAGCGGGTGCGCACGCATCCGGTCGGGTTCCGGTTGATGCTGCGCACCACGCCGTCGGCGCTGGAGCTGATGCCCGAAACCGACCTCGAGGCGCCGCCGGATACCCCCCATTCCACCCGTTCCGATAAGGAAGCCCATTGACTGTATCGACACCCGTCCTTTCCACTCCCGCCCGTACATCGCCGGCCACGCCGGCTCCGCAACTGATCCTGGCCACCGACCTGGATGGCACCTTCCTCGCCGGCGATGCCGCCGCGCGCCACCGGCTGTACCGGCTGGTTGACCAGCACCCGGGCATCGCCCTGATCTTCATCACCGGCCGCGGCCTGGAAGCGGTGATGCCGCTGCTTTCCGACCCGGCCATTCCGCGCCCGGACTACGTGGTCTGCGATGTCGGCGCGACCGTGGTGGATGGCCACACGCTGCAGCCCCTGCAACCGCTGCAATCGATGATCGATGCGCACTGGCCCGGTGAACACGTGGTGGCCGCGGCGATGCGCCCGTTCACCGCGCTGCAGCGCCAGGACGTGCCGCAGGAACGGCGCTGCTCGTACTTCTGCGATCCCCAGACGCTGGCGCCGCTGCGCACGCAGATCCAGGCCGCCGCCCAGGCGCTGGGCTGCGACGTGCTGTATTCGGCAGACCGCTACCTGGACATCCTGCCGCCGGACACCGACAAGGGTCGCACCCTGGCCGCGCTTGCGCGCCTGCTCGACCTGCCGCGCGAGCGCATCCTGGTGGCCGGCGACACCCTCAATGACCTGTCGATGTACACCGCCGGCTTCCGCGGCGTGTGCGTGGGCGATTCCGAGCCGGCGCTGACCGAAGCGACCGCCACGCTGGCCAACACGTTCCATGCGCAGGCACCGGGTTGCGGCGGCATCCTGGAGGCGATCGAGCACTTCGCGCTGCTCGCCGACGATGACCGCTACCTGCACCCACCGAAGCAGGCCCGCGCCGCCGGCGCCGACCTGGTGATGGTCTACCACCGCCTGCCCTTCGACGAAGTGATGGAGAACGG
This sequence comes from Stenotrophomonas sp. HMWF003, assembly GCF_003061285.1. NCBI lineage: Bacteria > Pseudomonadati > Pseudomonadota > Gammaproteobacteria > Lysobacterales > Lysobacteraceae > Stenotrophomonas > Stenotrophomonas sp. HMWF003. The sequence goes on from NZ_QAIW01000394.1 coordinate 10,053, forward strand.
CGTGCTGGTGCAGCGCCCACCGCGCTCGCCCAACGGCATCATTCCCTCGCTCCTGAGCTTCTTCGAAGGCGGCCAGAAGGGCTCGTGGGTGGCATGGGGCATCGACGACCCCAAGCGCGGGCCGTTCCAGACCCACCTGGCCGTGGACGCCGAGCGCTACCCCACCCTCACCGCTGCGCGGGTGCCGTTGAGCCGGCAGGAAGTGGACATCTTCTACAAGCGCTTCTCCAAGGAAGCGTTCTGGCCGATGCTGCATGTGTTCTGGGAACGCGCGAAGTTCCGCGAGGACGACTGGCAGGTGTTCCTGACGGTCAACCGCAAGTTCGCCGAGGCCACCGCCGCCGAAGCCGCGCATGGGGCCACGGTGTGGATCCATGACTACAACCTGTGGATGGTGCCGGCCACGCTGCGCGAACTGCGCCCGGACCTGAAGATCGCCTTCTTCCACCACACCTACTTCCCGTCGGCGGACGTGTTCAATGTGGTGCCGTGGCGGCGCGAGATCATCGGCAGCCTGCTGTCGTGCGACTACATCGGCTTCCACATTCCGCGCCAGGTGGAGAACTTCGTGGACGTGGTGCGCGGCGCCGTGCCGGCCGAGCGCCTGGCGTGGGAAAGCTGCGCCCCGCGGTTCCTCACCTACGGCTGCGCGGTTGGGCTGGACACCATGACCACGCGCCTGCGCGTGGGCGACCGCGAGATCGCCCTGGGCGCGCATCCGGTGGGCACCGACCTGCGCCGCATCCATAACGTGCTGGCGCGCAGCGACGTGCGCAATGACATCTTCAAGCTGCGCCGGGAGATCGGCGCGCGCAAGCTGGTGCTGTCGGTGGAACGGCTGGACTACACCAAGGGCACGCTGGCCAAGCTGGAGGCCTTCGAACGCCTGCTGGAACAGCATCCCGACCGCCAGGGCAAGGTGACCCTGCTGATGGTATGCGTGCCGGCCGCGCGCGAGATGACCGTGTACCGCACGCTGCAGAACCAGATCGAGCAGGCGGTGGGCCGCATCAACGGCCGCTTCTCGCGGCTGGACTGGACGCCCGTGCGGTTCTTCGCACAGGCACTGCCGTTCGAGGAGGTGGTGGCGCACTACGCGGCGGCGCAGGTGATGTGGATCACCCCGTTGCGCGACGGTCTGAACCTGGTGGCCAAGGAGTTCGTGGCCACCCACGGCATCGAAGGCAGCAGCGGCGTGCTGGTGCTCAGCGAGTTCGCCGGTGCGGCAGCCGAGTTGAAGGGCGCGGTACTGACCAACCCGCACGACCCGGCGGACCTGACTGCCGGGCTGCTGCAGGCGTTGTCGATGCCGGAGGAAGAAGCCACCGGGCGCATGCGGCAGCTGTTCGGCAGCGTGGAGTATTACGACGTGGACCGCTGGGGGCGCGAGTTCCTGGAGGCGGTACGCGGCTGACGTAGAGCCGGGCTCTGCCCGGCTTCGTGCGTGGAATGGGACATGGCGTGGAGC
>NZ_QAIW01000394.1:11530-12290 GCF_003061285.1 Stenotrophomonas sp. HMWF003
GGGGTTGGGGTTACGCTGCGCCGATGTGCTGCTCGGCGATGATCGCCACCTGGCGCAGCACATCGTTGCGAGCGGCATCGTCCACGCGGGCGCCCTGCAGGTAGCTGGTGAGTACCCACGGTGCGCCGCCGGCCAGTGGCCACAGGATGGCGATGTCGTTGGTGGTGTCTTCGCCGTTGCTGCCGGTCTTGTCGCCCACCCGCCACGCCTTCGACAGCCCTGCGCGGAGGCGCGCATCGCCGGTTTCGTTGTCGATCAGCCAGTCGGCCAGCTGCTGGCGCGACGCCGGCTGCAGCACCTCGCCCAGCACCAGCCGCTGCAGGCTGGCGGCCATCGCGGCCGGGCTGGTGGTATCGCGCGGATCGCCGGGGGCGAACCGGTTCATGTCCGGCTCGTAACGGTCGTTGCGGGTCACGGCATCGCCGCTGGCACGCAGGAACGCGGTCACGCTGGCCGGGCCACCCACGACGCGCAGGAGCAGGTTGGCGGCCGGGTTGTCGCTGGTGACCAGGGTGGCCCTGCACAGGTCACGCACGGTGACGTCCTTGCCCACGTGGCGCGCGGTCACGGGTGCATGCGAGAGCAGGTCCTGCGTGGTCATCGCCAGGCGCCGGTCCAGCGAGAGTTTTCCCTGGTCCGCCAACTGCAGCACGGTCGCGCACAACGCGAACTTGAAGGTGCTGCACATCGGGAAGCGCTCGTCCTGGCGGTGGCCGAAACGCTGGCCGCTGCCGGTGTCCAGCAGCGTGACGCCCAGACG
>NZ_QAIW01000394.1:12300-13910 GCF_003061285.1 Stenotrophomonas sp. HMWF003
AACGCTGGCCGCTGCCGGTGTCCAGCAGCGTGACGCCCAGACGGCCGCCACTGGCCGCTTCAAGCGCGGCGAAATCGCGGGCCGTGGGCCGGGGCGCGGCCGCCACGTCGGGGGTGTTTGCAAACGCGCTGGCGGCGATCGCCGAGACGGCGGCAGCGCCGGTCCATTGCAGGAAATGACGTCGAGCGAGCATGCGGGTCCTCCGTGGTAAAGGCAGAGTATTGCCAGCGCCCCGGTCTGGTCACCAGCAACCATTTTCAGCGGAAGCCATAACGTGACCTAATGTGTGTCAGATGCGACAAAAAGCGACGTCACTGAAAAACCGGATGGATATTCATGCAAGGCGGCACACCTCGCCATAGGAATGCGATGATTCCATCACTCCAGCTCACGGCTCCCCCGCATGCTCCGCCCCCAGTTGCCGCTCAATGCCCTGCGCGCCTTCGAGGCCGCCGCCCGCCACCAGAACTTCACCCGGGCCGCGCTGGAGCTGTGCGTCAGCCAGGCCGCGCTCAGCCACCAGATCCGGGCGCTGGAAGACCGGCTCGGGGTGTCGCTGTTCAACCGCCTGCCGCGTGGGGTGGCGCTCACCGATGAAGGCGCGCGGCTGTATCCGGTGCTCAACGAGGCTTTCGACCGCATCGCGGTGAGCCTGGACCGGTTCGTCGGGGGACATTTCCGCGACGTGCTCGGGGTGGGCGTGGTCGGCACGTTCGCCACCGGCTGGCTGCTGCCGCGGCTGGCCGATTTTTCCGCGCGCCATGCAGATATCGAGCTGCGCGTGCAGACCCACAACAACCGCATCGACCTGGCCGGTGAAGGCCTGGACCTGGCGATCCGGTTTGGCGATGGCGACTGGCAGGGTCAGGTGAGCACGCCGGTGCTGGACGCCCCGTTCGCGCCGCTGTGCGCGCCGGCGCTGGCGCGCACCCTGCGCGACCCGCGCGACCTGGCCAACGTGGCGTTGCTGCGTTCGTACCGCAGTGACGAATGGCCGCGCTGGCTGCAGGCGGCCGGGGTGGCGGAGCTGGAAGCGCGCGGCCCGGTGTTCGATTCGTCGCTGACGCTGGCCAGTGCAGCCGCCGCCGGTGCGGGCGTGGCGCTGCTGCCGTTGAAGATGTTCGAGCAGGACCTGGCGCAGGGACGGCTGGTCCAGCCGTTCGCGAAAACTCTGGACCTGGGGCGATATTGGTTGACGCGCCTGCGCTCGCGCGCCGAAAGCGATGCAGCGCGGCGGTTCCGGGAATGGTTGGAGGCGCAGGACGGCGCCGCCCCCGTAGAGCCGGGCTCTGCCCGGCTTGCGTGACGGAAAGGCGAGCCCACCGGCGCCTCGTTTTTGCGTCCCGGCGAAGCAGCCGGGCAGAGCCCGGCGCTACGCGCTTGCCCGCCGGCACCGCTTGCCCGGTAGATGCCGACCGTTGGTCGGCATGCCGTTTACGCGTCCAGCAGTTCCATCCAGGTCTGCTCGGCCTTGCTGAGCAGCGTGGCGGTGGCTTCGCGGTCGCGGCCGAGCACGGCCATGCGGGTGCTGTCGGCGTAGTTGGACGGATCGGCGAGCTGCCGGTCCAAATCCGCCAGCAGGGCTTCCAGCTCGCCGATCCGTCCAACTA
>NZ_QAIW01000041.1:0-6993 GCF_003061285.1 Stenotrophomonas sp. HMWF003
GTGCTGCAGTCGTCCAAGTGGGATCCGCAGATCTACAACGGCGTTGCCGGCAGCGCGATCTACGGCCTGATGGCACGCGAGTTCGCACCGCTGCCCGAGCGCCTGAAGTCGGCCACCGCGCGCATGGAGAAGCTGCCGCAGATCTTCGCCCAGGCCCGCGAGAACCTGGACCCGGCCCGCGTGCCGAAGATCCATGCCGAGACCGTGGCCAAGCAGAACCGCGGCATCCTGAGCATCGTCGATACCTTCATCACCCCGCACATCGGCGAGCTGCCGGCCGAAGACGGCAAGCGCCTGCAGGCCGCCATCGATGGCCTGAAGAAGGCCGTCGAAGAGCAGCAGACCTGGCTGGACAAGACTCTGGTGCCCAACGCCAAGGGCGACTTCCGCATCGGTGCGGAGCTGTACGACCAGAAGCTGAAGTTCGCCTTGAACTCCTCGCTGTCGCGCGCCGAGATCGGCGAGCGTGCACGCGCCGAACTCAAGCGCGTGCGCCAGGACATGTACGGCATCGCGCAGACCGTGCTCAAGGACAAGCCCGGTGCCCCGGCACTGCCGGCCAACCCGAGCGACGAACAGCAGCAGGCGGCGATCGAAGCGGCGCTGGAGCTGGCCTACGCCGACAAGCCGGCCCGCGACAAGGTGGTCGACGATGCCAAGGCCGCGCTGGCGCAGTCCACCGAGTTCGTGCGCAAGCATGACCTGATGACCCTGCCCGATTCGCCGGTGGACATCATCCTGATGCCCGAATTCCAGCGCGGCGTAGCCGTGGCCTACTGCGATTCGCCGGGTCCGCTGGACAAGAACCTGAAGACCTTCTACGCGGTCTCGCCGATTCCCGACGACTGGAACGACAAGCAGGTCGACTCGTTCCTGCGCGAGTACAACAGCCGCATGATCCACCTGCTGAGCATCCATGAAGGCACGCCGGGCCATTACCTGGAAGGCTGGCATTCGGGCAAGTTCCCGTCCACGCTGCGCGCGGTGCTGCGTTCGGGCCTGTTCGCCGAAGGCTGGGCGGTGTACACCGAGCGGATGATGCAGGAGCAGGGCTACCTGGACAACGATCCGCTGTTCCACCTGGTGCAGCTGAAGTTCTACCTGCGCACCATTTCCAACGCGATCCTGGACCAGGGCGTGCACGTGGACAACTGGACGCGTGAGCAGGCGATGCACCTGATGACCCACGACGCCTTCCAGCAGGAAAGCGAAGCGTCGGGCAAGTGGGTGCGTGCGCAGCTGACCTCGGCCCAGCTGCCGACCTACTTCGTGGGTGCGCAGGAGCACTTCGACACCCGCAAGGCCGTGCAGGACAAGCAGGGCGCGAAGTTCAACCTGAAGGCCTACCACGACCAGATGCTGTCCTACGGCGCCCCGCCGGTGCGCTTCGCGCGCCAGCTGATGCTGGACCAGCCGATCGAGTAAGCACTGCCGGGTTCCTCGTCGGACAGGCAAACGGCCCGGTGCGAACCGGGCCGTTTTTTTGTGGTGTTACGGGCGGTGCAGCCGACCGACAGGGTCGGCATCCCTCACGCGTCGGCGGCGACGAAGCCCCCGGTCTGCCGCGCCCACAACCGGGCGTACAACCCGCCGGCAGCGATCAGCTCGGCATGGGTGCCGGTTTCCACGATCCGCCCCTGGTCCATCACCACCAGCCGGTCCATGCGCGCGATGGTGGACAGCCGGTGTGCGATGGCAACCACGGTCTTGCCGGCCATCAGCTCGTCCAGATTGTCCTGGATGGCCGCTTCCACTTCCGAGTCCAGCGCCGAGGTCGCCTCATCCAGCACCAGGATCGGCGCGTCCTTGAGCAGCACCCGCGCGATGGCGATGCGCTGACGCTGGCCGCCGGACAGCTTCACCCCGCGCTCGCCCACGTGTGCGTCGTAGCCCTGACGACCTTCGCCATCACGCAGGGTGTCGATGAACGCTTCCGCGCGGCCGTGGCCAAGGCGCGCGCAGCTGCGCGTCGGTGGCGTCGGGGCGGCCGTACAGCAGGTTGTCGCGGATCGAACGATGCAGCAGCGACGTGTCCTGGGTCACCACGCCGATCTGTCGGCGCAGGCTTTCCTGGGTGACGCTGGCGATGTCCTGGCCATCGATGCGGATCTGCCCGCTTTCCAGGTCGTACAGCCGCAGCAGCACGTTCACCAGCGTCGACTTGCCGGCACCCGACGGGCCGACCAGGCCGATCTTCTCGCCCGGCTTCACCACCAGGTCCAGCCCGGCAATCACCCCACCGGTCTTGCCGTAGTGGAAATGGATGTGGTCGAAATGCACGTCGCCCTGGGTTACCTGCAGCGCGGTTGCGTCGTCGCGGTCCTGCACGGTCAACGGCTGGGAAATGGTGGTGATGCCGTCCTGCACCGTGCCGATGTCCTCGAAGATCCCGTTGATGGTCCACATGATCCAGCCGGACATGTTGTGGATGCGGATCACCAGCCCCGTGGCCAGGGTGATGGCGCCCACGCTGATGTGCCCGCCGTTCCACAGCCACAGCGCCAGGCCGCAGGTGCCGGCGATCAGGAAGCCGTTGACGATGGCGATGGTCAGGTCCATGCCGGTGGTCACCCGGGTCTGCCGGCGGTGCTTGGCCGCCAGCTCGTCGATCGCCTCGGCCACATAGGCCTGCTCGCGCCCGCCGTGGGCGAACAGCTTCAACGTGGGAATGTTGGTGTAGCCGTCCACGATCCGGCCCATCGCCTTGGAGCGCGCTTCGGAGGCGATCCAGGCACGTTCCTTCGCGCGTGGCACGAAGTACCACATGATCACCACGTAGGCGGCCATCCACAGCACCAGCGGAATCATCAACCGCCAGTCGGCCTGCGCGAACAGGTACAGCGCGGTGCCGGTGTAGACCACGATGTACCAGAGCGAATCGACCATCTGCACCGCCGATTCGCGCAGCGAGGTCCCGGTCTGCATCACCCGGTTGGCCATGCTGCCGGCGAAATCGTTCTGGAAGAAGCTCAGGCTCTGCCGCACCACGTAGTTGTGCATCAGCCAGCGCGAGCGGTTGCTCAGCCCCGGCACGATGGCCTGGTTGACCAGCAGGTTGTGCAGGCCCACCAGCACCGGGCGCAGCAGCACGGTGATGACCACCATCCACAGCAGGTCATTGGCATGGCGCTGGAAGAAGCCCGCACCGGGCTGTTCGGCCACCATGTCCACGATGCGGCCGAGGAAGTCGAACATCGCCACTTCCACCAGCGCCAGCAGCAGCCCGGCGATCAGCGTGGCCAGCAGCACCGGCCACACCGGGCGCAGGTAGTGGATGTAGAACGGCACGACCTTGCGCGGTGGCATGCGCCCGTCGATGGGCGGAAAAACCGGAATCAGCGACTCGAACCAGCGGAACATTCCCTTACCCCGAAGCAAAGCAGGCCGCGATTATCCCACCGCGGCCTGCTGCATGCCTTTACCTGCGGCTCACGCCGCGCGTGCGGTTCAGCCCTTGGCCTCGGCCTTGATCGGCACCAGCAGCAGATCCTGGAAATCAAAGCTGAAATCGGTCAACGACGAGATCGCCTGCATGCGCACGTCGCGGACCTTGCCGTCCGGGTCCAGGCTGAAGGTGACGAAGGCATCGGCATTGAGCGAGCGGTCGTCCCAGCGCACGATGAAGGTGTCGTGCTGCCAGTGGTCCAGCCTGCCCACCAGCTGCGCGGTCTTGCCAAAGCGCAGCCGCAGTTTGCCGGCGCTATGCTCGACGAAGACGTCGCCATACCACGCGTCCCGGTAGCCGCCCGCGTAGCCACCGAGCGGCAGCGAGGGCGTGGACTTCGCATCGCGTGCGGCCTGGTGGTTGGCCCAGCCCTCGTCGGCCTTGTCCTGCGCCTTGGCCACGGCCGCGGCATAGGCCGCCACCCAATCGGTCTGCGGTGCATTCAGGTAGGCGTCCAGCACATCCATGGTGATGGCGTTGAAGGCCGCGCCCACTTCCTGGTTGGTCAGCACCACGATGCCCAGCTTCTGTTCGGGCACCAGCGTCACGCGCGACACCATGCCCGGCCAGCCGCCGGTATGCCAGACCAGTTTCTGGCCGCGGTAGTCGCTCAGGCTCCAGCCTTCGCCATAGCCGGCGAAGTTCGGACGCGCGGCCGCCAGCTGCGGCACGCTCGGTTCGGGCACCACCTGCGGGGTGATCATCTGCCACATGCCCTGCTGGCTTTTGGCGCTGAACAACGCCGTGCCGTTTTCCAGCGTGCCGTGCGCCAGCTGCACGTTCATCCAGCGCGCCATGTCATGCACGCTGGAGTAGATGCCGCCTGCACCGGCGTTGTTGGACCAGGTCAGCGGCGCCACCGTGCGCAGGGCCTTGAAGTCGTACTTGGCGTGGCCAACCGCCGCGCTGTCGCCGGGCTGCAGGTGATCGGCGTTGTAGCGGGTGCCGGTCATGCCGACCGGGGTGAAGATGTGCTGCTGCAGGAAGTCGGCGTAGGACTGCCCGGACACCTGTTCGATCACCTGCTGGGCCACCGCATACAGGATGTTGTCGTAGGCGTAGCGATCACGGAAACCGGCCTTCAGCGGCACCTTGGCCAGGCGTGCGACCACCTCCTGGTTGCTGTACGTCGTGGTCGGCCAGAACAGCAGGTCGCCTGCGCCCAGGCTGAGGCCGCTGCGGTGCGAGAGCAGGTCGCGGATGCGCATCTCGCCGGTGACGTAGGCGTCGGACATGCGGAACCCGGGCAGGTGGTCGATCACCCGGTCGTCCATCTTCAGCTTGCCCTGCTCGGCCAGCAGGTTCAGCGCCGTGGCGGTAAAGGCCTTGGTGTTGGAGGCGATGGCGAACAGGGTATCGGCCTGTACCGGCGCCGGCTTGCCGAGCTCGCGCACGCCGTAGCCGCGTTCGAACACGACCTGGCCGTCCTTGACCACCGCCACCGCGATGCCGGGGACGTCGAATGTGCCGCGCACGCGCTCGACGGTGGCGTCCAGCCGCTGCAGTTCGGCCGGCACCGCCGCCGATGCCAAAGGTGCGCATGCGAGCAGCACGACGCCTCCGATCCAGGATGTGTTCAAGCAGTGTCTCCAGTTGCGTGTCGCGGGGGCGTTGAGGCGCGCAGGCGCGCCTGGGCCGGGTTTCGCACGATGGTAACGCGGGGGCGCTCAGGCTCGCCTGTGCCAGAAGGCGGACCGCCCCGGAGCCCTGTATGACCGCGCCTGCCGATACCGTATCCACCGTCATCCCCTGCCTGCGCTATCGCGATGCGCATGCGGCCATTGCGTGGCTGCAGCGCGCGTTCGGCTTCGAGCCGCAGGCGGTGTATGTCGACGGCGAGGTCGTTCACCATGCGCAGCTGATCTACGGCCACGGCATGATCATGCTCGGCTCGGTCGACAACGCCAGCGAATGGGGCCGCTACAGCGTGCACCCGGACGAGGTGGATGGCCGCCAGACCCAGAGCGCGTGCGTGATCGTGGCCGATCCGGATGCGCACTACGCGCGCGCCGTGGCCGCCGGCGCGCAGGTGGTGATGGACATCGCCGACCAGGGCTACGGCGGCCGCGGCTACGCGTGCCGTGACCTGGAAGGCTACCTGTGGTGGTTCGGCAGTTACGACCCGTGGCGCGCCCACGCGGACGGCGCATGACCACAGCAGGACGCATCCGTACCGGCATCGGCGGCTGGGTATTCCCGGGGTGGCGTGGCGGAACCTTCTATCCGGCCGGGCTGCCGCAGCGCGAAGAGCTGTCCCACGCCAGCGCAGCGCTGGGCTGCATCGAAATCAACAGCACGTTCTACCGCGCGCAGAAGCCAGCCGTCTACGCGCAGTGGCGCGAGCAGACCCCGCCCGGGTTCCGCTTCTCGGCCAAGGCACCGCGCACCATCACCCAGACCCACGACCTGACCACGGTGGGCGCGCGTGCGGAGGCCTTCATCGATGGCATCGTCGCACTCGGCGATCGCCTGGGACCGCTGGTGTGGCAGTTCGGCGACACCCACCCGGCCGGCGCGCAGGAGTTCGACCGGTTCCTGGATCAACTGCCGCGCAAGGCCGACGGGCGCGCGTTGCAGCACGCGCTGGAGGTGCGCAATCCGGCCGCCTGGAGCGCGGACCTGGTGGCGGTGGCACGGGCGCACAACGTGGCGCTGGTGTTCAGCGGGTCCAACGACTACCCCAGCTTCGCCGACCCCACCGCGGACTTCATCTACGCACGCCTGATGCACGCCCGCGCCAACCTGCGCGCGGGCTACCCCGAGCGCGCACTCGAACAGTGGTGCCTGCGTGCGATGCGCTGGGCCCGCGGCGAGGACAATCCGGACCTGCCGCATGTGGCCCCCGAAGCACCGACGTCGGGCCCGCGCGAGGTGTACCTGCTGTTCATTGGTGCGGCCAAGCAGCGCAACCCAGGCGCGGCGATGGCGCTGCGCGACCAGCTGGCCCGCGTAGGCGCCACGTAGAGCCGGGCTCTGCCCGGCTGCCTTGGCTTGCGCACGCGTAGAGCCGGGCTCTGCCCGGCTGCCTTGGCTTGCGCACGTAGAGCCGACCGTTGGTCGGCTGCCGTTGCGGCCTGCGTCAACACCGTAACGACCACCGGTCGATACCTACCCCACGGTGTGCGCTCGCGCGCCCATCCGCATGTCGATCCGCCACAGCAGCGCGGCCAGTGCCACGAAGGCCAACCCCACCACGGCCGCGTTGCGCGCCACGCCCATGCCGCCCAGCGCCGCCAGGTCAAGGAACGGATACGGGTACTGCCCGCTCCATCGCCCCACCAGCAGCGCCCAGCCCAGGTAGAGCGCCGGGAACAGCAGCACGCCGCCCAGCTGGCGCCAGCGCAGCTGCCCGTGCGGGCCGGCCAGCCAGCCCAGCAGGTACAGCACCGGAACCACGTAGTGCAGGCCGGTGTCGGCCCACCAGTGCAGACCCTGCGGGTGCCACAGCGTGCGCAGCACCAGCACGTAGACCAGGCCGGTGATGCCGATATACACCGCCACCGCGGCGCTGGGTGCGGGGGCGGCCATGCCGCCGGTGCGTCCCCGCA
>NZ_QAIW01000395.1:0-3687 GCF_003061285.1 Stenotrophomonas sp. HMWF003
GGGCATGGGGCCCCAGCGCCCGACCCGCCGACGGCTGCGCCTGAAAAGCGTCAAGGCACGTTTCTGCTTGCCCCGTACGTGGGTGAAGAACCACAAAAAAGCCGGCCACTGGCCGGCGTTTTCGTTGCACGGTTGCCCTGCGACATGCTGCAGGGCAATGGACTCAGGCTTCGGCGGCCACCAGGCCCATCAGGCCATTGGCGTGGTCCCGCCACTGCGGCAGCTTGTGCAGCACGCCGGCACGCTGCAGGTACTCCTCGTCCACCGGGTCACCGTTGATCAGGGCCAGCGCCACGTGCACCGCGCCGGTCACCCAGAAGCTGCGCGTGTTGGACTTCTGCGGCTGCAGATGGAAGGCCACCGCTTCGATGATCGGCATCGGCAGGCCCCACAGGCCCAGCAGGTAGGCGCCGGCTTCGGCATGGCCGGGGCGTTCATCGGACGCATCGGCCGGCGCGCCGCGCTCGTTGCGCACGCCCGGCAGCAGCAGCCCGATGTCGGCCAGCAGGGCGGCCGTCGCCCCCAGCTCGGCGCTGGAATCGGGCAGCAGCTTGGCCGCCAGCCGCGACGCCAGCAACGCACGCTGCTGCAGCGAATTGCGCTCGGCACCGGAAAGCGCCGAGGCCGAGAACACCTCGCTGGCCAGCACCAGGTCCCGCAGGGTCGACAGGCCCAGCCGCGTTACCGCGGTGCGCAGGTCGGAAATGGTGCGGCCGCTATTGAAGAATGCCGAGTTGGACAACTGCAGCACCTTGGCTGCAATCGCCGGGTCGGCCGAGACCAGCTTGGAGACGTCGGCGGTGTTGGTTTCGTCGTCGTGTTCCAGCGCCTGGGTCAGGCTCAGGTAAAGATGCGGCGGCGAGGGCAGCTTTTCGATGCGGCCGATCGCGCTGCGCAGATGCGCGCTGTCGAGCAGTTCGCGCAGTTCTTCCAGGCTGGTCAGCGCTTCCAGCAGCACTTCCGGGGCCAGCGGCATCGGCAGGAAGCGGTGGGCCACCCCGATCAGGCGCGCCGGCGGCGGGCGGTTGCCATGGTCGGCATCCACCAGTGCGATCCGGATGGTTTCCGGGCGCAGGGTGCGGATCTGCCCCAGCAGCGTGGTGGCGGTGAGATCGGGCAGGGTAGGGCAGGCGATGACCGCGTCCACCGGACCGGCGGCGACGATGCTCATGGCCGACTGGCCATCGGAGGCCGTCAGCGGTTGCCACTCTTCCCCAAGATCGGCAATGAATTCCATCAGTTCAGCCGACAGGCTGGCCTGGTCCCCAACAAGCAGAATGCGCACGACAAGTCCCCTGGCTGACCACGGTGAAACGCACCGTGGACGGTGTGAAGACGCAATGTACCCAATCCGGCACAAATAGTGATGTGCCGCAGTCAAAAAACGTGATGTCCATCGCTTCGGCGGCGAGCGCCGAAGCGATGCGGTTCAGCCTCAGCCGTTGTTGCTGAGGTAGCGCTGGTGCGCTTCCACCAGGATCTGCTTGGCTTCGGCAGCGCCGGCCCAGCCGTCCAGCTTGACCCACTTGCCCTTTTCCAGATCCTTGTAATGCTCGAAGAAGTGGCCGATGCGTTCCAGCCAGTGGCTGGACACCTGGCCGATGTCTTCTACGTGGGCGTAGCCGCTGAACACCTTGGAGATCGGCACGGCCAGGATCTTCTCGTCGCTGCCGGCCTCATCGCTCATCTTGAGCACGCCGACCGGACGGCAACGCACCACCGAACCGGGGATCAGCGGCAGCGGCAGCACCACCAGCACGTCGGCCGGGTCACCGTCGCCGCACAGGGTGCTCGGCACGTAGCCGTAGTTGCACGGGTAGCGCATCGGGGTGGACAGGATGCGGTCGACGAAGATCGCGCCGGTTTCCTTGTCCACTTCGTACTTCACCGGCTCGGAATCCTTCGGGATCTCGATGATGACGTTGATTTCTTCCGGCGGGTTCTTGCCGGGCGAGACGAGTTCCAGACCCATGGGTGTACTCCGAGAGGGGGATGTAGGCGGATAGCCCCCCATTTTATGCCTTTGCCGGGCCGCGTGCAGCGGGGATGGGACCACGGCCCCGTGCCGGGTTTCCCCACGACCCGGTGCGGCCTTGCCGGATGGGGCCCGACCCCGGGGTGGGCGAGGCTGGTTCCTCCTTCTGCTGGAGTCTGCTCATGCACACGCGTTCCCGTCTGCTGCTGCGACTGTTCGCCCTGCTGGCCTGGCTGTCCAGCGCCCCGCTGCTTGCCCAATCGTTCGTCGATCTGGTGGATTTTCCGCGCAACGAGGCCAACTGGGACCGCTTCTATTCCCTGGAAGCGCACCTGGCGCGCCGCTTCGACGCGGTCTGTGCCGATACCCTCTGCGAAGGCGACTACAGCAACCTGCGCGCGCTGCAGCTGCGCTGCTCGGTCAACGCGGCCAGCGAGCAGGTACACGCCTGTACGTGGGTGTTCATTGCCAGTGCGCTGGAGGTCGATGCGGACACCGGGCAGGTGCAGGCCGACAACCGGCGCTGGGAATGCCCGCTGCCGTTGGGCGCGGGCGTTCCGGTGGAGGACTTCCACGCAGCGCTGGCGGTGGATGAGCCGCTGGCCGTGACGTTGCCCGGTGCGCAGGTTGCGCTGGGCGCCGCCGTCGGCGCGTGCCTGCAGGCACCCCGGCGGGAGGCCGCCCTGCAGCGCTCCGCCGACCGCTACGTGGATGCCCGCAACTACCCGCGGCCGGGACAAGGGCACGGGCCCCTGTCCGCGCTTGAAAAAGCGCTGGTGCGGGGCTTCGACGACGTCTGTGGCGATACGTTCTGCGAAGGCGAGTACTACAACCTCCAGGCCATGCGCCTGCGCTGCTCGGTGCAGGCGGCCAGTGGCAACGTGGGGGAATGCGTCTGGACCTTTGCCGGCAGCAACATGGACGTGGACGCCCCTACCGGTCGGGTGGTGGTGGATGCCCGCGACTGGGCCTGCCGGCTGCCGCTGGCCCCGCACACCCCCTTGCCGCTGCTGCTGGACGCGTTGCAGGGGCCGGAGGCCATCGACACCACGCTGCCGGGCACCACCACCACCGTGTACGAAGGCCTGACCCATTGCCTGTGACCGGCGGCGCGATCGCTGCAGGTGCCGCGCCGGGCAGGTAGCCTGTGCAGATGGATGCGCTCATCTCGGCTGCCGCCCGGGCCCTTGCCGCCGGCGATGTACTGGCCGCGCTCGGCTGCGTTGCGCTGCGCGAGGACCCGCCCGCGCTGGCGCTGCGGGGCATCGCGATGGCCCAGCTGGGCCAGTTGGATACCGCACGGGACCTGCTGCGGCGCGCCCGCCGCGCGTTCGGCCCGCACGAGGCGGTGGCGCGGGCGCGCTGCGTGGTTGCCGAGGCCGAGGTGGCGCTGGCCATGCGCGAACTGGCGGGGTCGTCGCATCCCCTGCAGGAGGTGGCGGCACTGCTGGATGCGCAGGGTGACGCGGCCAATGCCCTGCAGGCCTGGCTGATCCTGGCCCGACGCGGGGTGCTGTTGGGGCGCCTGCGCGACGCCGACCATGGCCTGGCCCAGCTTGCCGGCCGGTCGATGCCGCCGGCGCTGGCCGCGATGGCCGCGTTGACCGCTGCGGCACTGGCCGTGCGTGCGCTGCAGGTCGGCCAGGCGCGTGCCGCCCTGGCCCGCGCCCAGGCAGCGGCCGAATGCGCCGGCATCGCCGCGCTGCGGCGGG
>NZ_QAIW01000395.1:3703-5431 GCF_003061285.1 Stenotrophomonas sp. HMWF003
CACGTGCCGCATTGGACCGGCCGGCAGCCCGCAGCCTCCAGGCCGGCGTAGAGCGCAGCCTGTGCCTGGACGACATCCCGGACCTGCTCGCGTCCGGCGCGCTGGTGGTGGATGCGTGCCGGCGCGGCGTACGCACCGGCACGCAGTGGCAGTGTCTGGCACGCCGTCCGGTGTTGTTCGCCCTGCTGCGCGCGCTGGGCGAGGCATGGCCGGGTGGGGTCGACCGCGATGCACTGATCGCACGCGTGTTCGGTATCGCCCGGCCCGACGACTCGCTACGCGTGCGGCTGCGGGTGGAGCTGGGCCGGCTGCGCGCGCTGATCGCGGCGCAGGCGCGGATTGACGCCACCCCGCAGGGGTTCCGGATCCAGCCCTGCCAGGCGCAGACGGTCACGGTGCTGGTGCCCCCGATCGACGGCGAGCAGGGCGCGTTGGTCGCCCTGCTTGCCGACGGTGCCGCCTGGTCCACCTCGTCGCTGGCGCTGGCGGTGGGCGCCAGCCAGCGCAGCGTGCAGCGTGCGCTGGCCGAACTGCAGGCCGCAGGGCAGGTGCACAGCCGCGGGCGTGGCCGTGCGCAGCGCTGGCAGTCGGTACCGCTGGCCGGTTTCACGACGATCTTGTTACTCCCTGCCGCGCTGCCGATTGGCTAGTGTCGCTGGCAGGCACCGCCTTCCCGGGGCCAGGAGACAGCAACGATGAACACGGACACCTTGGGTACCCCGTCGGCCGCGCCCGTACAGGCAGCCGAGCTGGTGCGCGAATACGGCCCGTTCGCCGGCTCGGACTGCGTCAACGGCGTCAGCTTCGACGGGCACCATGTATGGGCGGCCACCGGCGCGGCGCTGGTGGCGTTCGACCCGGCCAGCGGCGAGGAGGTGCGCACCCTGGCGCTGCCCTGCGATGCCGGTACCGCCTTCGACGGCACCCACCTGTACCAGATCGCCGGCGCGCGCATCGACCGGATCGACCCGCGCAGCGGCCAGGTGCTGTCCTCGATCCCCGCGCCCGGCGGCGGCACCGACTCGGGCATGGCCTGGGCCGAAGGCAGCCTGTGGGTGGGGCAGTACCGGCAGCGCCGCATCCACCAGGTCGACCCGGCCACCGGCAGCATCCTGCGCACGATCGAGTCGGACCGCTTCGTGACCGGCGTGACCTGGGTGGACGGCGAGCTCTGGCATGGCACCGACGAGGCGGGACAGAGCGACATCCGCCGCATCGACCCGGCCAGCGGCGCGGTGCAGCACCGCCTGCAGATGCCGGACGGGCGCAGTGTCAGCGGCCTGGAGTCCGACGGCGCCGGGCTGTTCTACTGCGGCGCCGGCCACGGCAGGGTCTGCGCGGTGAAGCGTCCGGTGCCCGCACAAACGTGACTCATTCGCATTTGCGGGGTAGCATGGCGCGCCTTCTGCCCCGGCCCCCGCGTCTGTCGCATGACCACCAACGCCTCCGCCCTCACCGAGATGCTGATCCGCGAACGCTCCGCGCTGCTGCGCCTGGTGCAGCGCATCCTGGGCAACGATGGCGGTGCCGAGGACGTGATCCAGGCGATCTGGTTCAAGGCGCGCGGGGTGGACAGCGGCCAGGCCATCGACAACCCGCGGGCCTATCTGTATCGGCTGGCCACCAACCTGGCCACCGACCACGGGCGTGAGCGCACCCGCCGCGCGCGCCTGCTCGCCGAGCATTACCTGTGGGGACCGGACGAAGTGCTGTCGACCGAAGAACAGG
>NZ_QAIW01000395.1:5471-11907 GCF_003061285.1 Stenotrophomonas sp. HMWF003
GCGCGTGCTCGCCGCCGCCGCGCACCTGCCCGAGCCCACCCGCACCATCTTCCGGCTCAACCGCCTGCAGGGCCTGACCCAGGTCGACGTGGCCAAGCGCCTCAAGGTGTCGGTGACGACCGTGGAGAATCACGTGCGCGCCGCCCTGCAGCGCCTGGCGTGGGCCCGCAACGGGCGCTGATGCCCCGCGCGCGCGTCAGGGCATTGGGGAACCGCACCCGTCATTCGTCTTGATCATACTGGGGCGTGTCGCGTGCCCCGCTTCCGTCCCTGCGGGTGTCATCGCCCGACCGCGCCAACCCGCCAGCCATGAGCCCGCCGCACATCGATCCGCTTCCGCCGCCGTCCACATCGTCCGATCCCGTCGCCGTGCAGGCGCAGGCGTGGATTGCGTGGCTGGCCTCCGGCACGGCGGACGACACCGGCATGCAGGCCTTCGAGCACTGGCTGGCCGAGCCGGGCCACCGGCGCGTGTTCGAACGCGAACGCCAGCTCTGGCGCAGCCTGGGGCCACGGCCGCAGTCCACCCTCGCGCCGCCGCGCCGGCACGTCCGCGCGCGCCGCTGGTCGCTGGCCGCTGCGGCGGTGCTGGCGCTGGCCTGGGTAGCACCGGACGCGTGGCTGCGGCTGCAATCGGACCACCGCACCAGTACCGGCATCGCCGAGGTGTGGTTGCCCGACGGCAGCCGCGCCGTGCTGGATGCCGAGTCGGCCATCGCCGTGCAGTTCGACGGCCAGGTGCGCCGCATCGCGCTGTTGCGCGGTCGTGCCTGGTTCCAGGTGGCGCCCGGCCAGCCGCAGCGGTTTGAAGTACGCGCGCAGGGCGGGGTGGTCGAGGATATTTCCACCGCGTTTGCGGTCTCCAGCGACGCCACCGGCGTGCAGGCCGACGTGGAACAGGGCCAGGTGCGGGTGGCGGCCAGCGAGGGCGGTGGCTGGACCTGGCTGCAAGCCGGGCAGCGTGCCACGTTCGCGCCCGGTGGCCGGGTGCAGCGGCTGGCCGACCAGGCGCCCGACCGGATCGCGGCATGGCGGCAGGGCGAACTGCTGCTGGATGAAGTGGGGGTTGCCGATGCGGTGCAGCGCATCGGGCGCTATCGGCGCGGGCCCACCTTTGTGCGCGGCGACCTGTCGCAGCTGCCCGCGGTCAACGCGGCGTTCCGCATCGACCGGCCCGAACAGGCGCTGGACGCACTCGCCGGCAGCGCCGGTCTGCGTGTCACCCGCCTGCCGATGGGCGTGGCGATCGTGCAGGTCGACGCCCGTCGATAGCCGCGCGCGCTGTCCGAACTGAATTGGTCTTGGGGGCGTCGCCGCCCCAGTCGTCTCACCCCCCGAACGTACCCGCCGCCGCCACGTACTTCGCAGCGCCCGCACACCGTATGCGGGGACGTCGCTTCTGCGATATCGCCTTCTCGACAGGTTCCATCATGCGTATCACCTCCTTCCCGGGCCGTTCGCCGCGTCCGTCCCGTCTCTGCATCGCCTTGTTGGCCGCCGGCCTGGTCGCCGCGCCTGCATTCCCGGCGATGGCCCAGGCCAGCACGTCCGGCGCTGCCGCCCTGCATCGCTTCGATATTCCCGCCCAGCCGCTGGCCGAGGCACTGCGTACCTACATGCGCCAGTCCGGTGTGCAGGTGGCCTGGCCGGCCGCGCTCACCGAGGGCGTGCGCTCCAGCGCGGTCAGCGGCGAACTCGACGCGCAGCGGGCACTGCAGCAGCTGCTGCGTGGCAGTGGCCTGGTGATGCGCAGTGTCGGCCCCGATGCGGTGACCCTGGAAGCGGCCGCCACCGCCAGCCGCGAGGACGGGGTGATCGTCACCGACGCGTTGCGGGTGGCCGGCGAGCAGTCCGGCGACGGCGACAGCGATGCCGCACGCGCACTGGATGTGTACCGCACCACCGGTTCCAGCGTGTACGTGCCGCGCGCCACGATCGAACGCTTCCGCGGCACCTCCGCGGCCGATATCGTCAAGGGCGTGGTCGGCGTCACCGCTGGCGACCCGCGTACCGCCAACGCGCTGGACCTCAACATCCGCGGCATCCAGGGCCAGAGCCGCATCCCGGTCATCATCGACGGCGGCCAGTCCAGCATGGACACCTACCGGGGCTACGCCGGCCAGTCGCAGCGCACCTACCTGGACCCGGACCTGATCTCCAGCCTCACCGTGACCAAGGGCCCCAGCCTGGGCGCCAATGCGTCCGGCGGCATCGGCGGCGTGGTCGAGATGGAGACGTTGAAGATCGGCGACGTGCTGCGCGAGGGCCAGGACGTCGGCCTGCGCGTACGCAGCGGCGTGTCCAACGGCAGCGCACGCGATGTGCCGGCCTATGGCGCCGCGCCGCGCAGCAACCGCAACAGCCTGGGCGGGCAGTTCTTCAACATCGCCGGTGGCAAGCACTGGGATGCGTTCGACCTGGTCGCCGCCTACGCCTGGCGGGATACCGGCAACTACTACGGCGGCAAGCACGGCTACGACGACTTCCCGCAGACCCGGCGCACGCTGGCCCCGTTGAACCCGCCCAACACCGAAGTGTTCAACACCTCGTCCAAGTCCAATTCGGTGCTGTTGAAGGGCACCTGGCGCATCGACGACACCCAGACCCTGGAAGCGGGCTACCGCCACTACAGTGGCCGCCAGGGCGAGATCATGGCTTCGCAGATCATTCGCGTGGACCGCGACCGCGTGCCGCAGTGGGAGCCGGGCAGCGTGGACATGGACGCCTACAACCTGCGCTACCGCTTCAACCCGGGCAACGACCGGGTCGATCTGAAGGCCAACCTCTGGTACACCGACGCCGACAGCCTGATGTACAACGGCCTGACCGGCATCACCCCGTGGTACTTCGACCGCCGCACCGAGTGGTACGACGGCCCGAGCTTCAACACCGACCCGGGTTACAAGGACGCCTATCGCAACAGCATGCAGCAGCAGCGGCTCGGCTTCGACGTGTCCAACACGACGCACCTGATTACCGATGCCGCGGGGGTGTTCACCTTCGACTATGGCCTGTCCTTCAGCGACGAGGACGTCGGGCCCGGCAAGAATGCGCCGATCAAGCACGACGACCTGATCAACAACCGTTTCCTGCGCAACGCCGACCGCAAGGAATACAGTGCGGTGGCCTCGATGAAGTGGCAGCCCGACGATCATTGGGAAGTGCTGCTGGGCGGACGCTTCAACCGCGTCAGCGTGCACGACCGCAACCGCCTGGCCACGCCGGACGGCGAGGAAGTGATCGGCCAGTACCGCTACACCCAGCTGCTGGACGGCAACCCGGCGCTGCCGGCCTGGCGTGCCAAGCGCATCGCCATGCTCAACTGGTACCCCGATGCGAACGGCCAGTTCACCGAAGCGTCGCTGCTGGCCTCGCCGTACAAGAAGGGCACCGTGGCCGACATCACCGGCTGGAACTTCCACGACATGAGTGAGGTCGAGGACCTGATCGTGCCGACAAGCTGGACCTGGTCGCAGCCGATCCGCCGCACCGATCATGCGTTCATGCCCACCGCCAGCGTCACCTACCACTTCAACGACGACAGCATGATCTACGTGAAGTACGCCGAAGGCGTGAAGCTGCCGAGCCTGTTTGAAAGCACGCTGGGTCTGTTCACCGCTGCCAAGCCGATCGGTGGCGAGCTCAAGCCCGAGCGCGCCGGTACCTGGGAAATCGGTGCCAGCACCGTCCGGCAGGGGCTGTTCACCGACGGCGATACGGCCGCCTTCAAGCTCGCGTACTTCAACACCCGCATCGATGACCTGATCACCCGCGACTACCGCACGCTGTCGGCCGGCTACATCCGCAACATCGACCGCTTCAAGGTGTCGGGCATGGAATTCCAGTCCAGCTACGATGCCGGCAAGGTGTTCGCCGACCTGTCGGCGCACTACTACTTCGACGCCAAGACCTGTGCGCCGGACATCGCCGCAGAGCGTCGTGCCTACGGCGTGCAGCGCAGGATCGAGGAACTGGCCAACACCCCCGACTGCGTCGATGGCGGCTTTGAAGGCTCCTACAGCAACACGCAGAATCCGCCGCGCTACACCGTCAACCTGACCCTGGGCTCACGCCTGTTCGATGAGCGGCTCAGCGTTGGCACCCGGGTGATCCACAACGCCGGTCCGATCAGCAAGCTGGACAAGGAATGGAACGTCGGCCTGTCGGCGATCCAGCAGCTGTACCGCCCGGCCACCGTGGTGGACCTGTTCGCCAGCTGGCAGGCCAGCGAGCAGTTCGCGGTGGACCTCAACGTCGACAACCTCACCGACCGCTATTACCTGGATCCCCTGGCGCTCGGCGTGATGCCGGCACCGGGCCGGATCGTGCGGCTGGCGCTGACCTGGCGCTACTGAGGGTGAAGTGATGTACCCCACGGGGCCGGCAACTGCCGGCCCCGTGTTCGTTTCAGGCGCCGGTCTGCTGCGCAACCGCGTCGGCGTGCAGGGCCTCGCCCAGCTCATCAACGATGATGGCCCAGTCCGCATCGGACTTGAGCTGCTCGGCCAGGAACTGGCGCTGGCCATCATTCCAGAACGGCGCCTCCACCAGGGCCACCTCGGCGGGCAGCTGGTGGTCGACGATGAAGCGGGCGATCGCCTCGTCGCTGGCATCCAGGCCCAGCTGCAGGAACAGGTTGGTCATGCGCGGTTCGGTGGTGATCATCATGGCGGGGTCCTCCTCAAGAATGTGCCGCCATTATCGGTGCAGGCGCGTGAGGCCGGCATCGCCGGATCGGGTAGGGACGCTCGTACAACCAGGCTTGGGGTTGCTGCCGCGGCAGACGTCTCACTCGGGAAACCTGCGCACGGCCTGCTCCCGGCCCTGCGCGGGCTGCATTCCCCATTGCCCAGCACGAGCGCCATGACCGTCATCGATACCCTTGAAGCCACCCGCAGCCAGCGCCTGAAGGCCGCCACCCGCGACAGCCACGGCGCGCTGGACAAGCGCATCATGGCCGGCGACATCTTCGCCAGCCGCGGCCAGTTCGCGCGTTTCCTGCGCGTGCAGTACCGCTTCCATCGCGATATCGACGCGCTCTACGCCAATGCCGCGCTCGACGCCCTGCTGCCGGATCTGGAGGCACGCCGCCGGCTGCCGCTGATCGCCCGCGACCTGGCCGACCTCGAACAGATCCTGCCGGCCCCGGTGCCGATGCGGCTGGACCCGGACCTGGCGCTGCCGGCCGCGCTGGGCTGGCTGTACGTGGCCGAAGGCTCCAACCTGGGCGGCACCATCCTGTACAAGATGGCCGCCAGGCTGGGGCTGGACGCCGGGTTCGGTGCACGCCACCTGGCCGCGCATCCCGACGGTGCCGCGCGCCATTGGCGCGCGTTCACCGCCGCGCTCGACGGGGTGGTGCTGGACGACGCGCAGGAACAGCAGGTCATCGATGCCGCCGATGCAGCGTTCCGCAGCGTGCACGGCCACGTTGAACGCGAGTTCGACGCGCGCTGATGCGCTGGTTGTGGTTCTGCCTGGGGTGGGTGATGGTGGCGCTGGGCGTGATCGGCGCGCTGCTGCCGGTGATGCCCACCACCATCTTCCTGATCCTGGCGGTGGGCTGCTTCGCACGCAGCTCGCCACGGTTTGAACGCCGGCTGCTTGACCACCCACGTTACGGCCCGGCCTTGCGCCTGTGGCGCGAGCAGGGCGCGGTGAGCCGCAAGGGCAAGGCCTTCGCGGCCGGCGGCATGGCGTTCGGCTTCGTGATGTTCTGCTGGGGGGCGCATCCGTCGTGGCGGCTGTTGCTGGGCGTGGGCGCCTTCTTCATTGCCAGCGCAGCCTATGTGCTGTCGCGGCCGTCGCCGCGCCTGCCGCCCACACCCGATTGAGCCTGCCCCTTCTTGCGGCGCTGGTGGCAGCAACGCCGCGCCTCCTTTCCTGATGAGCCTGACCATGACTGTGTTGCTTCCCTTCGCCATCGCCATCGCCGCCCCGGCACCTGCACTGACGCCATGGGGCATGTACCTGGCCGCCGACGTGGTGGTCAAAACAGTGATGATCGGCTTGGCCATTGCGTCGGTGGCCACCTGGACGGTGCTGCTCGCCAAGGGCTGGGAGCTGGCACGCGAGCGCCGCCGCCTGCTGCAGGCGCGCGCGCTGCTGCTGGACAGCGTGCAGCTGCCCGATCCACAGGTCGACCCGCGCCTGCAGGAAGAACCGGTGCGCCTGTTGCTGGAGGCGGCGCGTACCGAGCTGCGGCTGTCGCCGCACGGGGGCGACCCGGCGGGGGTGAAGGAGCGCGTCGGCTCGCGCCTGGAGCGCATCGAGCTGGCCTGTGCGCGGCAGGCGAGGCGCGGCATCGGCGTGCTCGCCAGCATTGGCGCGATCGCGCCGTTCGTGGGCCTGTTCGGCACCGTGTGGGGGATCATGAACAGCTTCGTCGGGATCGCCCAGTCCAACACCACCAACCTGGCGGTGGTGGCGCCCGGCA
>NZ_QAIW01000395.1:11921-15979 GCF_003061285.1 Stenotrophomonas sp. HMWF003
GCGTTGTTGGCCACCGCGCTGGGGCTGGTAGCCGCCATTCCCGCCGTGGTGATCTACAACCACTTCACCCGGGTGCTGGCCGGCCTGCGCGCGCTGCTGGGCGATCTTTCGGCGGCCGTGCAGCAACTGGTGTCGCGCGACCTCGACCGCGCCGCAGTGCACGCCGGCCCGGTGCTGGCACGTGCGGCGCACTGAGGCTTACGCATGGCCCTCCGTACCGCACGCCACGACGACGACGCGCTGGAAGAAGCCCACGCGATCAACGTCACCCCTTTCATCGATGTGATGCTGGTGCTGCTGATCATCTTCATGGTCGCCGCGCCGCTGGCCACCGTGGACACCGCCGTGGACCTGCCGGCCAGCAGCGCGCGCCCGCAACCGCGCGAGGGTGAGCCGGTGTTCCTGACCGTGCAGGCCGACCTGTCGCTGCGGGTGAACGATGCCGCCGTTACCGCTGACGCGTTGCCGGCGGCATTGCAGCGGCCGACCGGCGGCGACCGTGAGCAGCGCATCTATCTGCGCGCCGACCGCCAGGTGGCCTACGGCGACCTGATGCAGGCCATGAATGCGCTGCGCGCGGCCGGCTACCTCAAGGTGGCGCTGGTCGGGCTGGAACAGCCCGCACCATGAGCAAAGGCAGTGCAGGGCACGCACGCTGGGCCGGCAGCCTGGGCATCGTGTTGGCCACCTACGCCATCGGCATCGGGGCCACGCTGTGGTGGATAGGACGCGCGCCACCTGCACCGGCCAGCGCACCGCCGGAAGCGCTGAGGGTGGAACTGGCTGCGGTCGCCGAAGCGCCGCCGGTGCCGCCCACCGATATCGCGCAGGGGCCCTCGCAACAGGAACAACACCGCCCCAAACCGGAGCCGCAGCCGCTGCGCGCGCCGGTGCTGCCCCCGCAACCGCACCCGGACGGCGAGGAGGTTGCGCAACGCACGCCGCCGCCCCCCGAGCAGACGCCGTCGGACCAACACAACGTGGACCAGACCCTGGCGCCACCGGACGTGCAGGCCAAGGCCACCCAACGGTACGCGGCGCCGCAGACGATGGCTGGCCAGCGCAGCGACGCGCAGGTCACTTGGCAGGGGCTGCTGCTGGGCCATCTGGAGCAGCACCGGCGCTATCCCCGCGGGGCCGAGCGCCTGCGCCAACAGGGCGTGGCCTATGTGCGCTTTGCAGTGGACCGGCAGGGCAATGCGAGCAACATCCGCATCGGCCAGAGCAGTGGGCATCCGCTGCTGGATGCCGAAACGCTGGACACCGTGCGCCGTGGCAGCCCGGTGCCGGCGCCGCCGCCGGAGATCGGCGGCGACCCGGTGGAGGTGATGGTGCCGGTGGCGTTCTTCATCCGCCGGCGTTGACCCGGTAACGCCCGGCCCTGGGCCGGGCGACCGTGTGCCTACAGCAGCGGCACCAGCAACAGCGCGACGATGTTGATGATCTTGATCAACGGATTGATCGCGGGCCCTGCGGTGTCCTTGTACGGATCGCCCACGGTGTCGCCGGTGACGGCGGCCTTGTGCGCCTCGCTGCCCTTGCCGCCGAAGTGGCCATCCTCGATGTACTTCTTGGCGTTGTCCCAGGCCCCACCGCCGGTGGTCATCGAGATCGCCACGAACAGGCCGGTGACGATGGTGCCGATCAGCAACCCGCCCAGCGCGCGCGGCCCCAGCAGCAGGCCCACCACCACCGGCACGGCCACCGGCAACAGCGAGGGCACGATCATTTCGCGGATCGCCGAGCGGGTCAGCATGTCCACCGCGCGGTCGTACTGCGGCTTGCCGGTGCCTTCCATGATGCCGGGGATCTCGCGGAACTGGCGGCGCACTTCTTCCACCACCGCACCGGCCGCGCGGCCCACCGCTTCCATCGCCATCGCACCGAACAGGTAGGGGATCAGCCCGCCGATCAGCAGGCCGATGATCACCGTGTGGTCGGACAGGTCGAAGGCGAACGTCTGGCCCGGATTGGCCGCCTGCAGGTTGTGCGTGTAATCGGCGAACAGCACCAGCGCGGCCAGCGCTGCCGAGCCGATCGCATAGCCCTTGGTGACCGCCTTGGTGGTGTTGCCCACCGCGTCCAGCGGGTCGGTGATGTCGCGGATGCTGGAGGGCAGTTCGGCCATCTCGGCGATGCCGCCGGCGTTGTCGGTGATCGGGCCGTAGGCATCCAGCGCGACAATCATGCCGGCCATCGACAACATCGCGGTGGCCGCGATGGCGATGCCGTACAGGCCGCCGAAATAGTGCGCCAACCAGATCGCCACGCACACCGCGATCACCGGCAGCGCGGTCGACTTCATCGATACCCCGAGCCCGGCGATGATGTTGGTGCCATGGCCGGTGGTGGAGGCCTGCGCCACGTGCTGCACCGGTTTGTACTGGGTGCCGGTGTAGTACTCGGTGATCCACACGATCAACCCGGTCAGCACCAGCCCGATCAACGCGCAGAAGTACAGGTTCAGCGCGCCGTGGCTGTTGTCGGGCATCAGCTGCAGGGTGATCGGGTAGAACGCGATCGCCGCCAGCACCGCCGACACGATCACGCCCTTGTACAGCGCGCCCATGATCGAACCGCCGGGCTTCACCTTGACGAACAGCGCGCCGATGATCGAGGCGATGATCGACACACCGCCCAGCACCAACGGATACAGGATCGCGTTGCGCCCGGCTTCGGCGATCATCAGGCTGCCCAGCAGCATGGTGGCGATCACCGTCACCGCGTAAGTCTCGAACAGGTCGGCGGCCATGCCGGCGCAGTCGCCGACGTTGTCGCCCACGTTGTCGGCGATCACCGCCGGGTTGCGCGGGTCGTCCTCGGGAATGCCGGCTTCCACCTTGCCCACCAGGTCCGCGCCGACGTCGGCGCCCTTGGTGAAGATGCCGCCGCCCAGTCGGGCGAAGATCGAAATCAGCGAGGAGCCAAACGCCAGCCCGACCAGCGCATGCAGTGCCTGCGCGGTGTCCAGCCCCATCCGCAGCAGCAGCGCGTAGTACCCGGCCACGCCCAGCAGGCCGAGCCCGACCACCAGCATGCCGGTGATCGCACCGCCGCGGAACGCCACGTCCATGGCGGCACTAAGGCCGTTGCGTGCAGCTTCGGCGGTGCGCACGTTGGCGCGCACCGACACGTTCATGCCGATGTAGCCGGCGGCACCGGACAGCACCGCGCCGATCGCGAAGCCGATCGCGGTGTACCAGCTGAGGAAGAAACCGACCAGCACGAACAGCACGACGCCGGCGATGCCAATGGTGAGGTATTGACGGTTGAGATAGGCGCGCGCGCCTTCCTGGATGGCGGCGGCGATTTCCTGCATGCGGGCATTGCCAGCCGGTTGCCGGAGGATCCAGCGTGCCGACACGATGCCGTAGAGAATCGCGAGAATGGCGCAGAACAGCGCCAGAGAAAGCCCATAACGTTCCAGCATGTCCCCTCCCGGGTGATGGAATGGCATCCAGACGAACGGATGAACCTCTCCACGCGGGGGCACAACGGGCTGCAACCTTGGACCAACCCGTTCAGACCGTGCCCGGTCTTCAAGCGTGTGGCGGTGTTCAGCAATCCCTGGTGCCCCGAGTATGCGGGCAACACCCGCATACGGGTAGTGCCGGCCGCTGGCCGGCAACCACGCACACCCATCCGCAGCCGCGTCCTGCCGGGTACGCGCCATCGCATGCGCGCTGCCCTCTTATCGGCATCCAATCCCCCGCCGCTTCGCGGCTACCCCCTGACTCAGGGGGCAGGTGTCCCGTCGTCTGGATCCAGCCAGGCGTTGATGGGACGCCTTGCCACGCCGTTCAGCCACCCACTGGCAGCCTCGGCCCATCCCCAGCTCCCGGAGTTCCGCCATGTCCACCCGTTACCTGCTCTGGCTGGCCCTGCTGCCTGCCGTGGCCGCCAGCGCCGCTGAAACCCCGGAACTGAAACGCGCCGTCGGTGCGCCGCAGGCGGTGGGCGCGGCCCATACGCTGCGCCAGATTCCCGAAGCCTGTGCACGGCTGGAGGGCATGTTCACCGCCGATGCCGCACAGCCGTACAAGTTCGCCGTGGTGCGC
>NZ_QAIW01000395.1:16026-16684 GCF_003061285.1 Stenotrophomonas sp. HMWF003
CGCGCGCCCGCTTTGTCGATTTCGACAAGGCCCAGCCCAGCGAAGCCAAAGGCTGGAAGCTCAACGACGTGATCCGCGTGCCGAGCGCCGCGTGTCCGGCGCAGCAGGCGGTGGTGCGTGTGTGGCGCATGCCGGTGGCGCAGAAGGCCGAACTGGACGGCCAGGGCCAGTCGCGTATCTACCTGGAAGACGCCAAGAAGCAGGCGGCCGCCGGCAAGATCGCACAGATACCGATGTTCGCCGCGCAGCTGAACGTAGAAGGCGCCGCCTGCCGGTAATGGGCGGTGCCGGTTCCGGGCGATTGCACGCCCGGAACCGGTAGCGGGTGCGATTACAGCCCGCCGCGCGTCGACCATTGCCGCCAGTTGGTGCCGCCCGAGCCCGTCGCCGCAGGCGCAGGGTCTGCAGGCGGTGCCGGTGCCGGCGCAACCGGTTGCGGTGCGGTCGGCACGGGGGCTTGCTCCACCACCGCGACGGTCTGCACTGGCGGCGAGGTGCCGCCGTCGGCGACCTCGGCAGGCGTTACCACCGCCAGCTGTTCGCCGACGGTGAGCGGTTCGGCCGAGGGCGCAGGGGCGTCGGTTGCGGCGGTCAGCGTTGCCGGCGCGGTGCCGGGGCGCAGGGTATTGGCCAGCGCAGGCGGCAGGCAAGGAAAAGA
>NZ_QAIW01000395.1:16720-22724 GCF_003061285.1 Stenotrophomonas sp. HMWF003
AACGTGCGCCCAGCGCGGCGGTCACGTGTTTGAGCAGGCGCGCCTGGTCGGCATGCAGTGCCTCGCGGGTAGGCGGTTCACCGTCGTTGATGGTGTTGGCCGCACAGGCCAGATTCGACACGACCCGCTTGTTGGCGGTCTCCACCAGCATCACCTGCACGCTGTAGCCGACCCAGTACCGGCCCCACTGCGTGGCGAAGTAGGCGTAGTTCCAGCCGCCTGAGCGCACGTCCAGCACGTAGTCGGCATCGGCATGCAGTCTGGCCAGTTCGGCCGGCTTCACCGCCTTGGTCGGCGTGGCATCCAGCGGCAGCAGCTGCGCGCCGAACGCCTGTCCCAGCGCGCCCCCCAACTGGTCACGGACCAGCCCGGCCGGGTCGGCTACCCCGTTCTGCCGCACCAGCTCGTTGCCTGCGCTGGCCATCGCCGCTGCGCCGAACAGCGCAAACGACGCCTTGCCGGCGGTCATCGCCATGAACGACGGCGGTTCGTGCTGTGTCAGTGCCACCGTTTTTCCGCGCAGCGCTTCGGCATCCTGTGCCGACAGCGGGATCATCTTTTCCTTGCCTGCCGCCTGCCCGACAACGAGCAGCAGCGCGCCAACCCACACCATTCTGTGCATGGTTTCTTCCCCTGGTTGCATGAAGCGGGCGCACCCGTGCGCCCGCCGCCTGGCGACCCGGTGCAGTGCCGATGGCACCACCCCCACCCGGATCGTGTGCGGAGCATGAGGCCAGCCCCCGCAGGTCGTCCAGTACCCTGCGCGCCCATGAAAAAGCCCGGACGGCAGGGCCGGTCCGGGCTTGGGTATCACGCGACGCTGGCCGGGCTCAGTTGCCCTTGCAGCCCTTCAGCCACAGCACGCGGCCGATCTGGTCGTAATGGTCGACCACGCCGACCAGGGTGACCTTTTCCTTCGGGCGCAACGCCAGCGCGAAGGCGGCCTGGCTCGGTGCGAACGCGCAGGTGATGGCCACGCTTTCGAAGTCGATGCCACCGGAGCCGTTGGGCAGCTCGAAGCCGGTGTTGTAGGTGCCGCCGCTCTTGAGCACGCCGTTGACCCGGCCGGTGATCGAGTAGATCTTGCCCTTGTAGCGCGGCTCGATCGCGGCGGGGTTGTCCTTGTTCTGCGTGCGCAGCTGGAACCCGAAATCGCTGGCCGAAATGTTCACCGTGGAGGCCTTCGGCGTGGACGCGGCGAGCTGCTCGCCGGCCTTGCCGGGCTTTACCTGGGTGAGCATCTTGCACATCTCGGCGCGGATCGAATCGGCCTTGGCAAAGGCGCCGGGGTTGAGCTTGACCGTCATCGCCACGGTGCCGGTGCGGCCCTCGCTGGTGGCGCTGATGATGATCGGAATGGTCTTGTGCATCGCCGTCTGCGGATCTTCGATCAGCATCGCGCCGTTTTCCACGTCCGAGCTCAACACGTCCATGTTGTTGCCCTTGGCGATCACGTTCATCTGGCCGATCGCGCTCTTGACGGTCAGCTCCGGCACGGTCACCGAGGCGGTGTAGGTGGTGCCGGACAGGGGGTTGCCCTTCTTCTGGAAGCTGCTTTCGCAGGTATCGGCAAAGGCGGGCGCCGCTGCGGTGAGCAGCAGCAGGGAAACCAGGGTGTGGCGCTTCATCGGTACGGTCCTTGTCATCGCACGCAGGTGCGGAATGGGTTGCGGGTGCAAAAGCCCGCATGTCCTGCCGGCTCGGCGCGATTGTAGGGGGCGCCCCGGCGCGCCGCAATTGGCGGCGGGCGGCACGCCCACGGGCGCGCCACCCCCAGCGGCGCTCAGCCTTGCTGCCAGGCCGGCAGCTTCTTCTTCACGCCCACGTTCTTGAGCGTCACATACTTCGGCAGCCCATCGGCACCGTAGGGCAGGGGCGCCTCGCCCTTGATCAGCGGTGACAGGTAGGCGCGCGCCTTGGCCGTGATGCCGAAGCCGTCCTTGCGGATGAAGCCGGCCGGCATCTTCTTCTCGTGGTTGGCCACCTTGTGCAGGGGCGCGGCCTCGATCTTCCAGCGGTAGGGCGCGTCGCTGCTGCGCACGATCACTGGCATCACCGCGTTGTGGCCCTTCAGCGCGAACTGCACCGCCGCCTTGCCCACCGCCTGCGCCTGCTCCCAGTCGGTCCTGGAGGCAATGTGGCGCGCCGAGCGCTGCAGGTAGTCGGGCAGGGTCCAGTGCACCTTGTAGCCCAGCGTGTCCTTGACCCGCGCGGCCAGCTGCGAGGCCACGCCGCCCAGCTGGGTGTGGCCGAACGAATCCTTGCCGCCGCCGGCATCGGCGACGAACGTGCCGTCCGCGGTCTGGATGCCTTCGGAGGCCACCACCACGCAATGGCCCACGCGCTCGACCACCTGCTTGACCTTGGCCAGGAAGGCAGCCTCGTCGTAGGCGCGCTCGGGCAGCAGGATGATATGCGGGGCGTCGTCCGGGCCTTGCCCGGCCAGGCCGGCCGCCGCCGCCAGCCAGCCGGCATGGCGGCCCATGGCCTCATAGACGAACACCTTGGTCGAGGTTTCCGCCATGGCCGCCACGTCCAGCGCCGCCTCACGCACCGACACCGCGGTGTACTTGGCCGCCGAGCCGAAGCCCGGGCAGGTGTCGGTGACCGCCAGGTCGTTGTCGATGGTCTTGGGCACGCCGATGCAGGTGAGATCGTAATCGAAGGCCTTGGCCAGCTGGGAGACCTTCCAGGCGGTGTCGGCCGAGTCGTTGCCGCCGTTGTAGAGGAACCAGCGCACGTCGTGGGCCCTCAGGACCTCCAGCAGGCGTTCGTACTTGCCCCGGTCGGCCTCAAGCGACTTGAGCTTGTACCGGCAGGAGCCGAAGGCCCCGCCCGGGGTGTGGGCCAGCGCGGCGATCGCCGCCGCCGACTCCTTCGTGGTGTCGATCAGGTCTTCGCGGAGCGCGCCAAGAATGCCGTTGCGCGCGGCCAAGACCTTGATTCCCTTGGCCCGGGCGGTGCTGATCACCGCCGAGGCGGTGGCATTGATCACGGCGGTGACGCCGCCTGACTGGGCGTAGAGCAGGGTACCTTTGGACATCATTTCACCTGGGGGTGGGGGAAGGACATTGCAGAGACATTACCGGTATGGGGTAAAGTGCGCGTATTGCGGTGCAGCGTGATTGTGGACAATCCCGGGGCGCGCGCCCTTCCATTTTTTTACCAAGTTGGAGTCAGGTTGATGCGATTGGTTCTGTTGGGACCGCCCGGTTCGGGCAAGGGGACACAGGCGACGCGCCTGAAGGAACACCTGTCGATTGCGCACATTTCCACCGGCGACCTGCTGCGTGCCGAAGTGGCCGCGGGCACCGAGCTGGGCAAGCAGGCCAAGGCTGTGATGGATGCCGGCAACCTGGTGTCCGACGACATCCTGCTGGGCATGCTCGAATCGCGCCTGGGCCAGGCCGACGTGGCCAACGGCTTCATCCTCGATGGTTACCCGCGCAACGTGGCCCAGGCCAACGCGCTGGACACCCTGCTGGTGAAGATCGGTCAGCCGCTGGATGCGGTGGTGCAGCTGGACGTGCCGACCGAACTGCTGGTCGAGCGCATCGCCGGCCGCGCCGCCGAACAGGGCCGCGCCGACGACAACCCCGAATCGGTGCGCCAGCGCCTGCAGGTCTACAACGACCAGACCGCCCCGGTGGTCGATTTCTACGCCGGCCGCGGCACCCTGGCGCGCGTGGATGGCGTGGGTGAGCTGGACGACGTGGAAGCGCGCATCCGCGCGGCGATCCACGGCTGAAGCGATGGCGCTGCTTCGGTGGCGCCTGCCGGGCCTGTAAACGCACACGCCCGGCCCCAAGGGGCCAGGCGTGTGGTTTAAGGTGCCAGCGGACGGGCTTGCTCAGAGCCCCGCAGCATGAGCTCCCCTGGGGATGGCCTCTTGGGGAGTAGGACCAATGGGGTGCTGCGGCTGGCCACCTGAATTGTGTCTTTCTTCACACTACATCGCTATCGGGGATTCCCCGACACCGCGAGTATTTTTCCTACATGCATCTGGGCAATTGTCTGACGACAATATCCACAGTCGCAGGTGATCGGTCACAATCCACCGCATGAGCAAGATTCATATCCTTGGTATCGCCGGCACCTTCATGGGCGGCGTGGCCGCGCTGGCGCGGGAACTGGGCCATGCGGTGCATGGCAGCGACCAGGCGATCTATCCGCCGATGTCGACCCAGCTGGAACAGCTGGGCATCGCACTCGATCCGGGCTACCGGGCCAACAGTGTTGCCGCCGACTGCGATGAGGTGATCGTCGGCAATGCGCTGTCGCGCGGCAATCCGGCGGTGGAAGCGGTGCTCGATGCCGGCCAGCGCTACATTTCCGGTGCGCAGTGGTTGTCCGAACAGGTCCTGCCCGGGCGTGACACGCTGGCCGTGGCCGGTACCCACGGCAAGACCACCACCACCACCATCCTGACCTGGCTGCTGCAGGCGGCCGGGCGCGAGCCGGGCTTCCTGATCGGCGGCGTGGCCGAAGACTTCGGCGTGTCGGCGCGCCTGGGCAGCGGGCGAGAGTTCGTGGTCGAGGCCGACGAGTACGACACGGCGTTCTTCGACAAGCGCAGCAAGTTCGTGCACTACCGGCCGCTGGTGGCCATCCTCAACAACCTCGAATACGACCACGCCGACATCTTCCCGGACGTGGCCGCGATCCAGCGCCAGTTCCACCACCTGGTGCGCACCGTGCCCGCGCGCGGCCGCTTGATCGTCAATGGCGAGGATGCCTACCTGGCGCAGGTGCTGGCGATGGGCTGCTGGACCCCGGTGGAGCGCTTCGGCTTCGATCCGTCGCTGGAATGGCATGCCGAACTGGTCAACGCCGACGGCAGCGCGTTCGTGGTGCATCACCGCGGTGTGCGCGTAGGCGAGGTGCGCTGGCCCCTGCTGGGTCGCCACAACGTGCTCAACGGACTGGCCGCGCTGGCCGCCGCGCATGCGGTCGGGGTGGAACTGACGTCGGTGATCCCGGCGCTGGCCAACTTCCGCAGCGTCAAACGCCGCCTGGAAGTGATCGGGCAGGCGCATGACATCACTGTCTACGACGATTTCGCCCACCACCCCACCGCCATCCACACCACGCTGGAAGGGCTGCGTGCCAAGGTTGGTGCTGCACGCATCGTGGTGGCGATGGAACCGCGCAGCAACTCGATGCGGCTGGGCGCGCATGCCGAAGCGCTGGCGCCCTCGCTGGACCTGGCCGATGCGGTGGTGTTCCTGCACCGCCCGGAGCTGGCCTGGGATGCGGCCGGCGTGATCGCCGCGGTGCGTGGGCAGGCCCACGCCGTGCCCGATACCGATGCATTGCTGGCCCGCCTGGGCGAGATCGCAGCGCCCGGTGACCATGTCGTGTTCATGTCCAACGGCGGCTTCGACGGTGCGCCGCGGCGCTTCCTGGCGCAGCTGCAGCAGGGATGAGGCGGGCGCGCCCCAGGCCATGACCGAGACCGCTTCGCTGCCGTTGTTCCCGCTGCACGTGGTGCTGTTGCCTGGCGCCGCGCTGGGCCTGCGGGTGTTCGAACGCCGCTACCTGGACATGCTGCGCGAGTGCAGCCGGCAGGACACGAGTTTCGGCGTCTGCCTGATCCTGGACGGCGATGAAGTGGGGTCGCCGGCGGTGCCGGCCGCCTACGGCGTGGAAGCGCGCGTCGAGGATTTCGACGTGGGCGCCGACGGCGTGCTGGTCTTGCGCCTGCGTGGCCAGCGTCGTTTCCATGTGTTGCGCACGCGTATCCGCGACAACGGGCTGGTGCTGGCCGACGTGGAATGGGCCGCCCCCGACCACGACGACGAACTGCGCCCGGAACACGCGCTGCTGGCCACCGTGCTGGAACACATCATCGAACAGGCCGGCGCGGCCTTCGCCCCGACCCATCCGGCCCAGCTGGAGCAGGCCGCCTGGGTAGGCTGGCGCCTGGCCGAACTGCTGCCGCTGGACGAGCCGCAGCGCCTGCAGCTGCTGCAGCAGGACGACCCCCACCAGCGCCTGCAGCACC
>NZ_QAIW01000395.1:22753-23022 GCF_003061285.1 Stenotrophomonas sp. HMWF003
CTGACACATCCGCCGCGCTGCCCCAAGGCACCAGCCGCGTAGAGCGGGGCTCTGCCCCGCTGCCTTGCGCAAGGTGCACCGCGCGTTACCGCACTTGCCGGGTAGAACCCGGCACTACGTCGCGCGTTGCCGGGTCATTCGGCCGGCGTGCGCACCCGCAGCACCGGCATCTGCGTCTCCGGATGCGTGTCCACCTGCTGCGGCAGGCCGTCCAGCGCGTCGCGTACCGCCTTCAACGACGGGTCGATGCCGCGCATCGGCCGCCACAT
>NZ_QAIW01000395.1:23072-27963 GCF_003061285.1 Stenotrophomonas sp. HMWF003
GCGGGCGCCGGCCACACGCGCAGCGCGAAGATCTCGTTGGGCGCATTGCCCGCGCGCAGCATCAGCAGCGATTCCACCTGGGTGTCCAGCGTGGCCGGCAGCACCGGCACTTCGTCCGGCGTGGCGGACTTGTCGAGCATCAGCAGCGCCTGTTCCCACCCGGCCTGCGGCTGCACGCGCCAGCCCTGGCTTTCCAGGCGCTTCTGCAGCGGCGCCAGCGGGCCGGCGACCTGCACGTCCAGCGGCCAGCGCTGGTCGTCATCGAACTCATTGCGACGCGCCGGCAGCTCCCGCCAGGCGTCCTGCAGCCACGCCGCGGCCGTCATGTCCACCGGGGCCGGCTGGGCCGGCTCGAAGCGGGCCAGCTTGAGCGGAATGTTGCGCGGTGCGTACCAGAGCGCGGCCACGGCGAATACGCCGTAGAACAGCCAGGCCACCGGCTTGACCCAGAACGAGCGGTTGAAGCGGCGGCGATAGGCGATGCCCAGCACCAGCAGCCAGAAGATGCCGAACAGCATGCCGCCGATGACATCGCTCAGCCAATGCGCGCCCAGGTACAACCGCGCAAACCCGATCAGGCTCACCACGATGCCCGACAGCAGGTACGGCCACACGCGCGTGCGCCCGGGCAGCTCGCGTGCGATCAGCACGGCGAAGAAGCCGAAGATGATGGTGGCCATGGTCACCGACACCGACGGGAAGCCGAAGCCACTGCTGGCATCCGGCGGGCGCACCACGTGCACCGTGGCGCCCAGCAGCTTGGTCAGTGCCAGCCCGAAGGCCAGCGCGGCCAGCCAGTGCGCGGCGGCCATCCAGCGCCGGCGCCAGACCAGGTAGCCCATGCCGGCCGCCGTGGCCGGCAGCAGCACCTGCCACGCGCCCAGCGACGCCAGCGCGGCCATCGGGTAGTCGGCCAGCGGGTTGCGCAGCGCCAGCATCGCCTGGTGCACCACCATGTCCAGGCGCAGCGGCTCGCCGTGCGCTACCACGGCCATCAGCAGCGCGAACCAGCACCAGCCGAGCAACAGCAGCATCAGCGCCAGCATGGCCAGCGGCACCGACTCGCGCCGTTGCGGGTCGAACACGGCCACCGAGTAACGGCCCAGGGTGGGATGGCGCTGCGACCAGCGCAGCAGCGCCGCCAGCCAGCTGTCCATGCGCGAGGCCGACCAGCGGTAGCCGTACAGCACGATCGCCCACACCGCGCCCATCAACACCGCCACCAGCCCCAGCACCATCACCAGCCGCCCGGCCACCGCCGCAACGGCGTCATAGGCTTCGCCCAGCACCCAGCCCGGCGCCAGGAACAGCACCGCCCAGGACAGGCTGGCGATACCGCTGGCCTGGAAGTAGCGCGACAGCGGCATCTTCATCATGCCGGCAATGGCCGGCACGAACGGCCGGATCGCCCCGACATAACGCGCCACCAGGATGCTCTTGAACGCATTGCGGCGGAACATCGTCTCGCCGCGGTCCAGCAGCTGCGGGTACTTGCTGAAGGGCCAGAAGCCGCGCAGCCGGTCGCCCCAGCGGCGGCCCACCCAGTAGCTGATGCCGTCACCGGCGAACGCACCCACCGCCGCACACGCCACCGCGTACGGGCCGGAGATCTGACCCAGGCCGATGAACACGCCCACGGCGAACAGCAGCGGCAGCGCGGGCACGATCGCGCCCAGCACGATGACCGCATCGCAGAAGGCAATGAGGAAAATGACCGCACCGGCGAGCACGGGGTGAGCTGAGATCCACGCAAGCGTGGTATCGATCCATGACGAGTCCATCGTCGGATTATAGAGGTGTGAAGGTGACTGACTGCCGGCCAGCGGCGGCCAACGTGCGTGATCTACAGTGAATGAACGCGATCGCACGCCTAGAATGGCGCCATGAACCGCGCCCCTGATCCCGCTCCGCATGCCCTGAAGGCCGACAGTTTCGGCTGCATTCTGTTGATCGAGCAGGACGGGCAGCGCTTTGTCCGCCGCGACCTGGGCGCCACCCCGTGGTGGCTGCGCCTGCCCGCGTGGTGGCTGGCCCGGCGCGAAGCGCGCGCGCTGGCCCACCTGGACGGCATGGCCGACACCCCGGCGCTGCTGGCCTGGAACGGGCGCTGGCTGGACCGCAGCTTCATGGCCGGTGACGCGATGTACCAGCGACCGCCGCACGGTGACCTGGCCTATTTCCGCGCCGCGCGCCGGCTGCTGCAGCGCGTGCACCGGCATGGCATCGCGCACAACGACCTAGCCAAGGAAGCCAACTGGCTGGTGCGCGAGGACGGCTCGCCGGCGCTGATCGACTTCCAGCTGGCGGTGATCGGCAACCCGCGCTCGCGCTGGATGCGCCTGCTGGCCCGCGAAGACCTGCGCCACCTGCTCAAGCACAAGCGCATGTACTGCCGGCAGCACCTGACCCCGGTGGAGAAGCGGCTGCTGAAGCGCACCTCGTGGGTACGCGACCTGTGGTTCCGCACCGGCAAGCCGGTCTACCGCTTCGTCACCCGGAAGATCCTGCACTGGGAAGACAACGAAGGGCAGGGGCCCAAGCCGTGAGTGCGCCGGTGGTGCGCGGGGTGCCGGTGGATGCCGGCAACGTGCTGCATGCGCAGTTGCCCGGCGCCGACTTCGTGCACGCGTGCCGGGCAACGGTGCCACGCGGCGGCCGCTCGGCGCTGCAGGCCTACAAGGACATGGCGTCCACCGTGCCGGGCTGGTTCGACGGGCTGATGGCGGTGCGCAACGGCGGCATGCGGCTGCTGGGCATGAAGGACCTGGGATCGCTGCGTGCCGTGCAGGACGCGGCCGACCCCATGCCCGGCCAGCGGCTGGGCATCTTCACCGTGCAGCGGTGCACGCGCGAGGCGATCGTGCTGGAGGACGACGACCGCCACCTGCACGTGCAACTGGCACTGCAATGGCGTGGCGATGCACTGGAGATCGCCACGGTGGTGCATACGCACAACGCCTTCGGGCGGCTGTACATGCTGCCGGTGGCGCCGGTACATCGGATGATCGTGCCGCATCTGTTGCGGCGGCAGGTGTGCGGCTATGGGGCACCAGGGGACCGATGAGCAGTGGATGCAGAGGCGAACACCGTATGGCGGCGGGTGCCTGTCACGTGTCACTGGTGCAGCTGCTGCAAACGCCTGAGGCTTTTGAAGGCCGTGCCATTGCGGTGGTCATCTTCTACCCCGGCGATGGTGCGCGTGCGCTGTTTGCGACCCGCGATGCGGCCGACGCAAACGATCTTGCCTCAGCGCTGCTTATCGACAACACGCAGGTCGAGGGCGACTACCCCGTCAAGGACGAACTGAGGGCGACCGGTTTCTACAGAGTCCATGGCACGTTCAAGCGTTCGCAGCCTGTTGTGGTTGGCGAAGGCGTGGTGGTGCCCTTTGTAGTAGGTGGGCGGCTCTCAGATCCGAGCGGAATCGAGCAGCTCAGGACCCTCACCCAGATGCGTGAACACTGCGCGGAACGCCCGCATTGCAGGATGGAGTACATGGACGGAATCCTGCCAATGCCACGTATCGGAACCGCCCGGAAACCACCCGATGCGCTGGAGTAGCTCGCGTTCTCTCGCCTTGCGGTGCGGCCCCGGCACCCTGTCCACGGCTGACGGAAAGAAGATGCGGCTTGGTAGCCTGGTAGAGGAGCTGAAATGAGAAGGATCAGAGGATCGGGGCTGATTGCCCTGGCGCTGGCAGGATGCCAAGGAGGGGGGCCGGCTCCCGTGAACAGCGCCGAAGACATATGCGCCTATCGGATGAGCGGGGGCGTTTGCCATGTCTCGCCGACCCAACTGCTGACGGCGCCGGAGAAGCTGGCGGGCAGAGAGGTTGTCGTGGTTCTCTACTACCCCGGCTTCGGGGCCCGCGTGTTGTTCGCCAGCCGCGATGCGGCGCAGAGCAACGATCTGTCGTCCGGGTTCGTTGTTCCCGGCGACGACCCTGCAGGTGGGCAGGGGGCGCAGCCAACGCTGGATCAGCCCGGCTATTACCGCGTGCTCGCTCACTTCGAACGATCCAGGCCGGTGATTGTTGGTGAGGGGGTAACACCGTTGGCGGTTGTTGCCGGTCGATTTGATCGCATTGCCCAGGCGCGGCGCATGTCCTCCCTGGAGGAGGTGGTGGAAGAGTGCAGTGCGCTCGAGAACTGCAGCATGGGCTACTCACAAGGGGTTCTGCCCATGCCAAGGCTGGAGACCATCGACAAGAAGTAGTGTGCCGTCCCTGGCATGCATCGATGCGTCGAACACCCTATGTGACATCGGCGCGGCCAGACGTTGGCCGCTTCGCCGTCAGGGTGTGGCCACCGGCACCACCTGCTGCCCGATGAAATGCCGCGTTCCATCAAAGTCGTAGCCGATCTGAATCTGCCCGACGTCGGCGCAGGCATGGCAGTCGCGCAGCGGCGTGCGGTACAGCAGTCGGATGCCGCCATTGTCCAGCGGCGTACTGCCGCCTGCCTGCGCCGGCGCGAACGGCGTTGCCTGTGGGTGGGCGGCCAGCAGGGCCTGCACGCCCGGGTCGGCACGCACGGTGTCGTCCAGCTGCACGGCGTCCACATCGATGCGCTTGCCGGCGGCATCCACCAGCCGCGTGCCCTCGTTGGTGTTGGCCCGGAACGGGTAGGCCACCGTGGCCACGCCAATGCCATCGTGTTCATGCCAGGCGGTGACAAACGCCAGTTCACCGGCACTGGACAGTTGCCCGGCCGCCGTCACCGCATCCGCGCTGGCACCACCGGCCTGCATCGCCTTGATCAGGCATTCGCGGGTGGCGGCCGCCTCGCCCTGGCGGCAGCTGTTGAGGTCGCCACTCCACACCACGGCATTGCTCCAGCGCAAGGTGGCATCGGCGGCCATCTTCTGCGCGCTCGGCGTGGCGGTGGGGGGC
>NZ_QAIW01000396.1:0-1288 GCF_003061285.1 Stenotrophomonas sp. HMWF003
GGCGGTGGCCTGCCAGTGCCCTTCGTGCCGCACTTCTATGCCAACTTCCCATCCCGCAACCGGTAGCTCCGATGCACGATGCCGTCCGGCAACACATCATGCGTAATCATCACCAGACTTCGGCTGCCCAGCGCAGCCACCATGTCATGCAACAACGCATGCGCGGTATCCACATCCAGCCCTTCGGTAGGCTCATCCAGCAACAGAATCGGTGAGCCGCGCAGCAGCGCCCGCGCCAGCGCCAGGCGCCGCGCCTGCCCGGCCGACATGGTGGCGCCGTTCTCGCCCACCCACGCCTGCAACCCGCCAATCTGTTCGGCCCAGCCCTGCAGGCGCACATCGGCCAGCACCTGCCACAACTGCGCATCCGTCGCCTGCGGATCGCCCAGGCGCAGATTGTCGGCCACGCTGCCCGCAAACACCGGCGCGTTCTGCGGCAGCCACGCCACCTGCCGGTGCCAATCGGCCTGGGCGAACTGACGGATGTCGACGCCGCCGTAGCGCACGTAACCGGCATCGGGGTCCCACAGGCGCAGCAGCAGCGACGACAGCGTGGTTTTGCCACAGCCGCTGTCGCCCTGGATGGCGATGCGATCACCCGGGCGCAGCTGCACCTGCAGCCCGTCCAGCAATGCCCGCTCCTGCCCCGGCCAGCGGAACGCCACGTGTTCCACGCTGAGCGTGGCCGGTTCGGTGGGCACCGGCACCGGATTCACCGGTTCGGTCACGCCGGCGGGCTGGTCCACGATCTGCTCCAGCCGCACCGCCGCCACCCGTCCGGACAACCACGACTGCCACGCCAGCCCGATAGCCGCCCACAGTTCCAGCAGCGCCACGGTGAGGAAGACCAGGCCCGCAGCCAAGGCGGCATCGATTGCGCCGCGCTCGAAACCGCGCAGTGCCACCCACACCATGGCCACCAGCCCTGCCGCCGCACACACACCGTGCAGCGCATTGCCACCGATCAACCGCACCCGGCGTCGGCGGTCGCGCGATTTCAGCTGCTTGGCGGCCACCAGCACGCGCTGGTTCCAGTGCTCGCGCGCCTGCAGGGCGGTCAGGTCCGCCGCACCTTCCAGGCCCTCGAAGGACTGCGCACGGAGCTGTGCGCGATGCAGCGCGCGGTCGCGCTCCTGGTCGCCGGCACCGCGCACGGTCAGCCACGGCACGCCCGCGCCGATCACCAGCGCGAGCACGCCCAGCAGCGCCGCTGCAGGCGGGTAGATGATGCCCGCGGCGATCACGCCCACCAGCGAGATGCCGCCCAGGGCCAGCAGCGGGCCGATCG
>NZ_QAIW01000396.1:1299-11262 GCF_003061285.1 Stenotrophomonas sp. HMWF003
CCAGCAGCTCGCCGGTGCGCACACCGGCCAGTCGCGCGGGCGCCAACGGCAGCGCGCGGCGGAAGAACCACACGCGCAGGTCGCGGGCGATGC
Organism: Stenotrophomonas sp. HMWF003; assembly: GCF_003061285.1. Classification (NCBI taxonomy): domain Bacteria; kingdom Pseudomonadati; phylum Pseudomonadota; class Gammaproteobacteria; order Lysobacterales; family Lysobacteraceae; genus Stenotrophomonas; species Stenotrophomonas sp. HMWF003. The sequence continues at coordinate 1,393 of NZ_QAIW01000396.1, forward strand.
GCAGGGTGACGTCGTGGCCCACCAGCTTTTCGAAATAGCGCGAGGCGATCCGCGCCATGGTCAGCCCGCGGATGCCCGCCGAGGGCGAGAAGAAGTTGAAGCCGCTGCCCAGCCCGGCCGCACCGGCCAGTGCGGCCGCGGTAAGGAAGCCACCGGACAGCCCCAGCAATGCGGTGCCGGCCAGCATGGTGGTCCACAGCAGCAGTACGGTCAGTACCAGGCGACCGCGATGGCGGGTAAATACCTGCTTCAACGCGTCGATGTGCGGCGCACTCATGCCGACACCTCCAGCGTGTTACGGGTGCCGCTGGCGGTCAATGTCAGGCGCGTATCGGCCCAGGCCATGGCGGTTTCGCTGTGGGTGGCGATGATGACGCTGCGGCCGCGCGCGAATGCGGCCAGCGTGCGCAGCAGGTCGGCCTCGGTGTCCGGATCAAGGAAGGCGGTGGGCTCGTCGAGCAGCAGCAGCTGCGGGTCGCGCAGCAGCAACCGGGCCAGACCGATGCGGCGTGCTTCGCCGCCGGACAGACCAAAGCCGCGCTCGCCGATCACCGTATCCAGCCCATCCGGCAGGGCGGACGCGAAGCGCATCACCTGCGCCGCCTCGGCGACGGCACGCAGGTGCGCGTCGGTGGCGCCCGGGTCGGCCAGGCGCAGGTTGTCGGCAATGCTGCCGTGGAACAGGTAGGGGCGTTGCCCGGCATAACCGATTTCCAGCCCGGGGCGCAGCACGATGCTGCCCGACTGCGGCGGCAGCCAGCCGGCCAGCGCTTCCAGCAGGGTGCTCTTGCCACTGCCGCTGGGGCCGACCAGCGCCAGCCGCTGTCCGGGCTCGATCTGGAAGGACAGGCCATTGATCACGTCGTGCTGCGCGCCCAGCGGGCGCAACACCAGGTCGCGCACCTGCACCGGCGGCGCGTGCTGTTCCAGCAGTTCGGGCGCACGCGCGACGGCGGCAGGGGCGTCGCTGCCCTCCTCCGCACCAGGCAGCTCACCGAGCAGGCGCTCCACCTCGGCCGCGGCGGCCAGCGCGTTGGCGCGGTCGTGATAGTGCGCGGCCAGGCGCCGCAGCGGCGCGTAGAACTCCGGCGCCAGCAACAGGCAGAACATGCCCACGCCCAGTGTGGGTACCTGCGCGTGCAACGACATCAGGCCCAGGTAGCTGAGCCCGAAATACAGCGCGACCATGGCCACGCTGACCGAGGCGAAAAATTCCAGCACGGTGGACGACAGGAAGGCGATGCGCAGCACTTTCATGGTGCGCTCGCGCACGCCTTCGGCGGCCGCGGCCACGCCCTCCAGTTCGGCCTCGCCCCGCCCGTACAGGCGCAGCAGGCCCAGACCCTTGATGCGGTCGGCGAAATGCCCGCTCATGCGGGCCAGTTCGCCCAGCTGCGCGCGCCCGGCCGCTTCTGCGCCCCAGCCCACCAGCATCATGAAGAACGGCACCAGCGGCGCGGTGAACACCAGGATCAGCGCCACCACCCAATCGGTCCAGGCCACCGCCAGCGCGATCAGCAGCGGCACCACCACTACTTCAATGCGCACCGGCTGATAACCGGCGTAATAGTTCTCGATTGCATCGGCATGGGCCAGCATCAGCTCGCCCAGCTCACCGGTACGCTGCTGGCGCAGCCACAACGGCCCGCGCCCCAGCAGGCGCCGGTAGACCCGTTCACGCAGGGCCAGCCGTGCGGCATCGGCCACATCGCCGGCGGCAGCCTGGGTGGCGCTGCCCAGCAGCGCGCGTGCGACCAGCACCGCCAGCAGGCCCAGCAGCACCGGGGTGGCGTCGGCCAGCGGCCGGTGCTGCACCAGCACAGCCTGGATCAACCAGGCGATGGCGGCGGCCTGGCCGATCAACAGCGCTCCGGACATGCAAATGCACAGCGCAGCCATGCGCTGGCGCCCGCGCGCGGCCACGCCCAGCCCGCCCAGCCAGTGCAGGCGGCGACGGCGCAGGGCCGTGGTTTCAACAACAGTGGCGTCGGGGGGTATGCTCAAGGCAGATCACGCAGGGACACAGGGAGGTTTCCGTCGATTGTAGTGGGTGCCGGCATGGCCCCCGTGCGGCAAGCGGTCGCAGGCTGCCAGGAACGCATACGATTCCTTGGCAAGACCGCTCGTACATTGATCTGAATCAAGGCTATTTGAAGTTGCAGGTCACAGAATTCATCCCGTAGACCCCCCTTCCCGCCACCTGAAACGCAAACACCCAACGAGGTAGCCAGGCCATGATTGATCAGACAGTCGTAGAACTGTCGCGGCTGCAATTCGCTCTGACCGCGATGTACCACTTCCTATTCGTCCCCCTCACGCTCGGGCTGTCCTTCATGGTGGCCATCATGGAGAGCGTGTACGTCATGACCCGCAAACAGGTCTGGCGGCAGATGACCCTGTTCTGGGGCACGCTGTTCGGCATCAACTTCGCCATCGGCGTGGCCACCGGCCTGGTGATGGAATTCCAGTTCGGCATGAACTGGTCGTACTACAGCCACTACGTGGGTGACATCTTCGGCGCACCGCTGGCCATCGAAGGGCTGATGGCGTTCTTCCTGGAAGCCACCTTCATCGGCCTGTTCTTCTTTGGCTGGAAGCGGCTGAGCGCGGTCAAGCACCTTACCGTGACCTGGCTGATGGCGCTGGGCACCAACCTGTCGGCGGTATGGATCCTGATCGCCAACGGCTGGATGCAGAATCCGACCGGTGCGGTGTTCAACCCCGAAACGATGCGCATGGAAGTGGTGGACTTCGCCGCGGTGCTGTTCAACCCGGTGGCGCAGGCCAAGTTCGTGCACACGGTCAGTGCCGGCTACGTGACCGGCGCCATCTTCGTGATGTCCATCAGTGCGCTGTACCTGCTGCGGGGCAAGTACAAGGACATGGCCCGCCGTTCGTTCGCGGTGGCGGCTGCCTTCGGCCTGCTGTCGTCGCTGTCGGTGGTGGTGCTGGGTGACGAGAGCGGGTACGCCGCCAGCGAACACCAGAAGATGAAGCTGGCTGCGATTGAAGCGATGTGGGAAACCGAGCGTGCCCCGGCCGACTTCACCGCCTTCGGCATTCCCAACCAGACCACCCACACCAACGATTACGCGATCAAGATCCCATACCTGATGGGCCTGATCGCCACCCGTTCGCTGGACCAGCCGATCCCGGGCATCCTGGAACTGGTGGGCCGCGCCGAGAACCGCATCCGCGGCGGCCAGCTGGCGTACGGTGCGCTGGAACGCGTGCGCAAGGACAAGAACGACGTCGAAGCGCGCGAGATGTTCGACCGTCATTGGCAGGATCTGGGCCACGGCCTGCTGCTGAAGCGTTACCGCGAGGACATCCTCAACGCCACCCCGGAAGAAATCTCCAAGGCGGCGATGGACACGGTACCGCGCGTGGCACCGCTGTTCTGGACCTTCCGCATCATGGCTGGCCTGGGCTTCTACCTGATCGCCTTCTTCGCCCTGGCGTTCTACTTCTCGTGCCGCAACAGCTTCCAGGACAAGCGCTGGTTCCTGCGCCTGGCCGTGTGGTCGCTGCCGGCGCCGTGGATCGCGATCGAATGCGGTTGGTTCGTGGCCGAATACGGTCGCCAGCCGTGGGCGGTGGATGGCGTGCTGCCCACCTTCTACGCCGCATCGGGCCTGGCCCTGCATGAAATCCTGACCACGCTGGCGGTGTTCACCGGGTTGTACACGGTGCTGCTGGTGATCGAGGTCAAGCTGATGCTGAAGGCGATCCGCAAGGGTCCGGAAGAGATCCTGCCCACGCTGCAGGCTGATATCCGCCCCGTTTCCCCCGTTGCCGCCGCCCCCGGCCAAGCCTGAGGCAGGAGAATCCAGATGGAATTCATTGCACTTGATTACACCACGCTCCGCGTGATCTGGTGGCTGCTGCTCGGCATCCTGCTGGTCGGCTGGGCCGTCATGGACGGGTTCGACCTGGGCGTTGGCACCCTGCTGCCGTTCGTGGCCCGCACCGATGACGAACGCCGGCTGGTGATCAACACCGTCGGCCCGGTCTGGGAAGGCAACCAGGTCTGGTTGGTGCTCGGCGGCGGCGCGATCTTCGCCGCGTGGCCGCCGCTGTACGCGGTGAGCTTCTCCGGCTTCTACCTGGCCGTGTTCCTGATGCTGTTCGGGCTGATCCTGCGCCCGGTCGCCTTCAAGTACCGCAGCAAGATGCCCGGCAAGCGCTGGCGCCAGAACTGGGACCGGGCATTGTTTGTCGGCGGCCTGTTGCCGGCACTGATCGCAGGCGTGGCGGTGGGCAACGTGCTGGTGGGCGTGCCGTTCCACTTCGATGACAGCATGCGCATCTTCTACACCGGCACGCTGATCGGCCTGCTCAACCCGTTCGCCCTGGTGGCGGGCCTGGTCAGCGTGGCGATGGTGGTGGCCCACGGTGCGGCGATGCTGGTGCTCAAGACCGACGGTCCGGTGGCCGAGCGTTCGGCCCGCTATGGCAGCGTGGCTGCACTGGCGAGCTTCGTGTTGTTTGCCGCCGCCGGCGCCTGGGTGGCCTTCGGCCTGCCGGGCTACCAGATCACCTCGCAGGTGGTCACCGACGGCCCGACCAACCCGCTGTTGAAGACCGTTGAACTGGGCAGCGTCGCCGGCGGCTGGCTGCGCAACTACAGCAGCATGCCCGCCACGGTGGTGTTCCCGCTGATCGGCCTGCTCGGTGCCCTGGCCAGTGCGGTGCTGCTGCGTGCCCGCCGTGGCGGCCTGGCCTTCCTCGCCTCGGGTGCGTCCATCGCCGGCATCATCCTCACCGTCGGCTTTGCGATCTTCCCGTTCCTGCTGCCGTCCTCCAGCCAGCCCATCTCCAGCCTGACCGTCTGGGACAGTTCGTCCAGCCACCTCACGCTGTGGATCATGCTGCTGGCCACGGCCATCTTCCTGCCGATCATCATCGCGTATACCAGCTGGGTGTACCGCGTCATGAAGGGCAAGACGACCGCCGAGGACATGGGCGACAACCCCAACGCGTATTGAGTGGTTTCTTGCGTGCCGACCACCGGTCGGCACCACCCCCGAATGAAGGAGAGTGAACATGTGGTATTTCGCCTGGATCCTCGGCGCCGGCCTTGCATCGGTCGTGGCCATCCTCAACGGCATGTGGTTCGAAGCCCGCGAAACCAGCCGGCTGGACAACGAGCAACGCTGAAAGTGTAAAAAAGAGTTGCCGATACGGCCTTCACACCGTATTCTTGGCGGCTCCTTCGGGGTGTAGCTCAGTCTGGTAGAGCGCTACGTTCGGGACGTAGAGGTCGCAGGTTCGAATCCTGTCTCCCCGACCACTCAGGTGGTCGCATTGAAGCCTGGAAACACGATTTCCAGGCTTTTGTGTCTAAGCCGTGGCAACACGGCACCGAAGGAAAGCAACACGGTCCCCCTTGCCGCCGAAGGGCGGGATCGATACAATAGGCGGCTCCTTACGGGGTGTAGCTCAGTCTGGTAGAGCGCTACGTTCGGGACGTAGAGGTCGCAGGTTCGAATCCTGTCTCCCCGACCATTTGATGGTCACATTGAAGCCTGGAAGACACATGTCCTCCGGGCTTTTTTGTGTCTGTTGATTGGGGCACGCCCAAGCCTGGATGGCATCGTCGCGTAGCGCCGGGGTGTGCCCGGCAGATTTGAACGATGGCGGCACCAGCAGCCGGGCAGAGCCCGGCTCTACGCGGCGAGCCATGGATCTCCGTCCGGCGCGTTGGCACGACCCATTCATTTGGCGCAGGTACAATGCCCCGCTTCGGGACGCGCGCGGCGCGCGCCATTCCTCTTCGACCCCACGCAGCCCCCGGCCATGCGCCCGTGGCGGCGTTTCCGCACATCCGGCCCCCACCGTGATCGCGCCACCTGCACGAGATCCACGTCCATGACTCCTACCGACCCACACGCCTCCTCTTTGCTGCGCGGACGCGTGCTCGCCTTTGCGGCCATCCTGCTGGCTGCGCTCAACCTGCGCACCGCCGTCACCTCGGTCACCCCGCTGCTCGACCTGCTCGGCCAGACCTTCGGCTTCGGCACCACCATGACCGGCGTGCTCGGCATGCTGCCCACCGCCTCGTTCGCCCTGTTCGGCGTCACCACCCCCATGGTGGCCCGCCGCATCGGCCTGGAACGCACCGCCCTGCTCGCCATGGGCCTGGCCACCGTCGGCCTGCTGCTGCGCTCCATGGCCGGCGGCATCGGCAGCCTGCTGTTCGGCTCCATCGTCGCCCTCGCCGGCATGGGCATCGGCAACGTCGTCGTGCCGCCGCTGGTCAAGCGCTACTTCGCCAACCGCGTCGGCACCGTCAGCACCCTCTACATCACCGTCCTGCAGGTTGGCACCATGATGCCCGCCCTGCTCGCCGTGCCCCTGGCCCAAAGCGCCGGCTGGCGCGTCTCGCTGGGCATCTGGGCCATCCTCGCCCTCGCCGCCGCGCTGCCCTGGATGGCGCTGGCCCGCCGCCGCCCGCATCCGGACCCGCTCGACACCGCCGCCGACCCGGCCGCGCAGCCGCATGGCAAGGTCTGGCGCACCCCGCTCGGCTGGGGCATGACCCTGATGTTCGGCATGACCTCGCTCATGACCTACTCCATGTTCACCTGGCTGCCGCGCATCGTCGTCGAAGCCGGTGCCACCCCTGCGTTCGGCGGCATCATGGTGGCCATCTTCGCCGCCTGCGGCCTGCTGCCCTCGCTCACCATGCCCGCCCTGGCGGTGCGCCTGCGCAACCCGTTCCCGCTGGTCCTGATCGGGTTCTCGGCCTTCCTCATCGCGTTCGCCGGCCTGCTCTTCGCTCCCATGAAGGCACCGTGGCTGTGGGCGGTCCTGCTCGGCATCGGCCCGTCCACGTTCCCGCTCGCGCTGACCCTGATCAACCTGCGCACCCGCACGCCTGCCGGCTCGGCCGCCCTGTCCGGCTTCATGCAGGGCGTGGGTTACGCCTTCAGCTGCCTCGGCCCGTTCCTGTTCGGCTGGCTGCACGAAATGAGCGGTGGCTGGCACCTGCCGTTCGGCTTCCTGGTGATCTGCGCACTCGTCCTGCTCACCGCCTCGTGGGTGGCCTGCAAGCCGCAGAAACTGGAAGACCAGTGGTGAGCGTCGCTTCTACACACCGCATGCGCACCTACTGACGTAGCGTGTCCAACATTGACCTGCCGGCAACGGCGGGCGATGTGGACTGGACCGTACCCAGCGCGCCTCACTGAACGGCTTCAGTGCGCAGCACCCCCGGGGACATCGCCGTGGCGGCGGCCTGTGGGGGCTTTGCGATCAGTACGTTACGACGTGTTTGGCATCTACCGCGACAGCGGTGGAGAGTGATGCGTGCTTTAACGAATTGTAAACAAATGCGTAGTAAGGCAGGATTGGCATGTGATGTGCGTCACATTTTGAGCACAGCATATTCTCTGAAGGGACGCTCTGGGGGTTCCATGTACAACCATCGGCCGCTGGCGCTTTGCGTCGGCCTGGCATGCGCCACACTCTGTCTGACCAGCACCGGCGCCCGCGCCGCCGCCACTGCGGACCAACTGGGTCAGATCAGCCAGTTCCGCGACCACGCCCAATGGCTGGATGCGCTGGCCGCGATCGAGCGGGCCCAGCTGCAGTCGCCCAACGACGAACTGCTGTACAAGCTGCAGGTGCTCACCCTGTCCGACATCGGCAACGCGCACCGCGCCTGGCAGCTGCACCAGGCCCGCCCGCAGCTGTTCGACGACGGCCAGAAGCAGCGTTTTGAAGCCAACTACCTGGCCAAGCTGGTCGGCTGGAGCCTGGCTTACGGGGCCAGCGAAGACACCCGGCTGGACGAAGCCGAGGGCGCACTGGCCCAGATGCAGCAGTACCTCGACCGCGATGGCAGCACCGTGCAGGCCGCGCCGCTGCGCATCCGTTACGACCGCCTGATCCTGCTCAACCGGCTGGGCCGGCACACCCAGGTGCGCGACGAATACCGCAGCCTGCTGGCCGAAGGCCATCCCGTGCCGAACTACCTGATGGCCCCGATCGGCGATTCGCTGATGGCCACCCAGCACCCGCAGGAAGCCATTCCGGTGCTCGAGGCGGCCATGAAAGCCGACCCCTCGCAGCCGCAGGTGCGTTCCGAACTGGCCTACGCCTACCTGGAAAGCGAACAGGCCGACACCGCCATCGCGCTGGTCAAGAAATGGCAGGCCGACGAACCAGCCTGGCGCTGGACCAACGGCGCCAAGGCCCCCCACGCCAACTGGCCGCGCTACGAAGCCGACCTCAACCTGGCCATGGTGCGTGCCTACAGCGGCGACCTGCCCACCGCCCAGCGCGACCTGGAGAAGATGGTGGACATCGGCCCGGGCAACACCGGCACGCAATCTTCGCTGGGCAATGTGTACCTGATGCGCGGCTGGCCGCGCCGGGCACTGGAGCGCTACAGCATGGCCAACACGCTGGACCCGCGCGACGTCCCGGCCCGGCTGGGCCAGTACGACGCCTACGTGGAGCTGCAGCGCGACGACCTCGCCCGCCCCATCCACGACACCCTGCTGGAACGCTACCCCGGCCAGCCGTCGGTACAGCGGCTCGACCGCAGCTGGCGTGCCCACCGCGGCTGGCAGCTGCATGCCTACGCCGAGGGCGGGCGCAGTTCCGGCGGCGGCGGCGCATCGCCGCTGGGTAACGATGACGGCCGTTACGGCGTGGAAGTGCAGTCGCCGATCCTCGACGACCGCTGGCGCGTGGTGGCCTTTGCCGACCGCCGCAATGTCGATTTCCAGGACCAGACCATCAACCCGTTGCGAGTCGGCGTTGGTACGCGCTACCGCTATGGCCGCGCCGATGCCGAAGCCTTCGTCAACCGCGCCAACGACCACATCGGCGATACCGGCCTGAGCGCCGGCCTCGGCTGGCAGTTCAGCGACCAGTGGCACGTGGGCGTCACCGCCGCGCGCAACGACGCCGATGCCTCGATGCAGGCGCGCGTGTCGGGCATCACCGCCGACAGCGTGGCCGTGGCCGCGGACTACCGCCGCAACGAACGCACCCACTGGAGCATCGGCGCCAGCCAGTTCCGCTACGACGACGGCAACCGCCGCGACACCGTCACCACCGCCATCGAACAGCGCCTGCTGACCCGTCCCACGCTGATCCTGGACGGCCTCGGCAGCCTCTACGCCAGCCAGGGCAGCCGCGACGACGTGCCCTACTTCAATCCGTCCGAGGACCACTCGGTGGAACTGGGGCTGCGCGTGGACCAGCAGTTGTGGCGCCACTACGAACGCCACTTCCGGCACCGCCTGACCGTCTCGGTGGGGCAGTACTGGCAGCAGGGCTTTGGCAGCGCGATCGTGCCGTCGGCCGAGTACCGCCACGAATGGCAGATCGGCGAAGGCCGGATCTTCGAGTACGGCGTGAGCTGGTCGCGACCGGTCTACGACGGACAACGCGAACGACACGTCGGCCTGGATGTCGGCCTGCGCTGGGGAGAATGAGATGGGACATATGGATCTGAAACGCTGGACCCTGGGCCTGCTGCTGGCGATGCTGGCCGTGGTCGTCCCCGCGCACGCGCAGCCGCAGCCGGCCCTGCTGGATTCGGCCGACAACGGCCTGCTGGTGCTCAGCTACCACGACATCCGCGATGACGTGGCCACCACCAGCGACCTGGACGCCTATGCGGTCAGCACCCAGAACTTCGCGGCCCACCTGGACTGGCTGTCCGCGCACGGCTACCACCCGGTGTCGCTGTCGCAGCTGATCACCGCCTCCCAGGGCGGTACCCCGCTGCCGCCCAAGCCGGTGCTGCTGACCTTCGATGACGGCCTGCGCAGCGTGTACAGCAAGGTGTTCCCGCTGCTGCGCGCCTACAACTACCCGGCGCTGGTGGCGGTGATCACCGATTACGTGGAC
>NZ_QAIW01000396.1:11278-14493 GCF_003061285.1 Stenotrophomonas sp. HMWF003
AGATCGATTACGGCTACCGCCCCTTCACCCGCGATGATTTCCTCACCTGGGAACAACTGCGCGAGATGCAGAAGAGCGGGCTGATCGAACTGGCCAGCCACACCGACAACCTGCACCACGGCGTGCAGTCCAACCCGCAGGGCAACTCGACCCCGGCGGTGATCACCCGCATCTACGACCCGGCCGCCAAACGCTACGAAACCGCCGCCGAGTACGAAGCCCGCCTGCGCGCGGACCTGCAGCTGAGCGTGGACCGCATCCGCAAGAACGTGGGCGTGTCGCCCAAGGCGATCGTGTGGCCGTACGCCGCCTACAACGCGCTGAGCAACGACATCGCCGAGCAGCTCGGCATGCCGGTGTCCTTCGACCTGGAAGGCCGCAGCACGCCGGTGACGCGCGACCTGCACGGCCTGGCCCGGTTGCTGGTGACCAACAACCCGACCGTGATCCAGCTGGCCTACGAACTGCGCCGCGACGTCGAGCGCGATGGCATGCGCGCCCTGCAGATCGACCTGGACGCGGTGTACGACGCCAACCCGGCGCAGCTGGCCAAAAACCTGGATGCGCTGATCGAGCGGGTCAAGAAGATCGGCCCCACCCACGTGTTCCTGCAGGCCTTCGCCGACCCGGACGGCAACGGTTCGGCCGACGCGCTGTACTTCCCCAACCGGCACCTGCCGATGCGCGCGGACCTGTTCAACCGCGTGGCATGGCAGCTGAAAACGCGGGCCGGGGTGAAGGTCTTCGCGTGGCTGCCGGTGCTGGGCTACGAGCTCAAGGACCCGGCCATCCGCAAGGCGCTGGCGATCGAGAGCCCCGAGCGCGACGGCATCTTCCGGCTGGATTTCACCAACCCGAAGGTGCGCCGGATCATCGATGACATCTACGAAGACCTGGCGATCAACTCCTACTTCGAGGGGCTGCTGTTCCACGACGATGCCTACCTGCGCGACACCGAGCTGAGCCAGCTGCCGCCCGAAGGCGATGACGGCGCACGCACCCAGGCATTGATCGACTTCACCCTGGAGCTGCGCCGCGCCGCGCAGCGCTGGCGGCCCAAGCTGGCCACGGTGCGCAACCTGTACGCGCAGCCGGTGCTGCAGCCGCAGAGTGCCAGCTGGTTCGCCCAGCGCCTGGACCTGTTCAACAAGGCCTACGACCACACCGCGCTGATGGCGATGCCGTGGATGGAAGGCAGCCGCAACCCGGAAAAATGGCTGGACAAGCTGGTGGTAGCGGTGCGTGCGCACGACCCGCAGCTGTCCCAGACCATGTTCGAACTGCAGACGGTGGACTGGCGTACCCAGACCCCGATTCCCGGTGAGCGCCTGCGTGCGCAGATCCGTCGCCTGCAGGCGCAGGGCGTGCGTCATTTCGCCTGGTACCCCGACGACTTCATCGCCGGCCGTCCGTCCACCTACGATGCCCGCGCGGGCATGTCCTCGCGCAGCTTCCCGTACGAGGAAAAGTGAGGCTGCCATGCATCCCTTCCTGTTCGCCCTGTTCCAGTTCGCCTTCTTCTATCCGATGGTGATGGCGTTCTTCTGGATGTCTGGTGGCCTGTATTACTTCTTCCGACGCGAACGCAAGGCGCGCGATCGCGACGATCCGCCGCCGATGGCCAGCTACCCGTTCGCCTCGATCCTGATTCCCTGCCACAACGAAGCCGACAACCTGACCGATACCCTCGGCTCGGCGCTGCGCCAGAACTACCCGGACTTCGAAGTGATCGCCATCAACGATGGCAGCAGCGACGACACCGGTGCCCGCCTGGACGCAATGGCCGCCCTGCACCCGCGGCTGCGCGTGGTGCACCTGGACCGCAACCTGGGCAAGGCCAACGCGCTGCGGATGGGCGCGCTGGCGGCACGGTCGGAGTACCTGGTGTGCATCGACGGCGATGCGATGCTGGAGGAGTACGCCACCCACTGGATGGTCTGGCACCTGACCAGCGGCCCGCGCGTGGGGGCGGTGACCGGCAACCCGCGTATCCGCAACCGTTCCACCCTGCTGGGGCGCCTGCAGGTGGCCGAGTTCTCTTCGATCATCGGCATGATCAAGCGCGCCCAGCGCGTGTACGGGCGCATCTTCACCATCTCCGGGGTCATCGCTGCATTCCGCCGCACCGCCCTGCACCGCATCGGCTACTGGGCCGATGACATGGTCACCGAGGACATCGACATCAGCTGGCGCCTGCAGCTGGACCATTGGGACATCCGCTACGAACCCAACGCGCTGTGCTTCATCCTGATGCCGGAAACGCTCAAGGGCCTGTGGCGGCAGCGCCTGCGCTGGGCGCAGGGCGGCGTGGAAGTGCTGCTGCGGCATGGCGGCTCGCTGTTCAACTGGCGCAAGCGGCGCATGTGGGGCGTGCTGCTGGAGTACATCCTGAGCGTGCTGTGGGCCTACACCATGCTGGCCATCATCGTGCTCTGGGTGCTGGGCAAGTTCATTGCCATGCCGCAGGACCTGTATATCGCCACGCTGCTGCCGCAATGGCACGGGGTGATCCTGGCGCTGGTGTGCCTGCTGCAGTTCGCCAGCAGCCTGATCATCGACCGCCGTTACGAAACCCACATTGGACGCAACTACTTCTGGGTGATCTGGTACCCGATGGCGTACTGGCTCATCAGCCTGTTCACGACCCTGGTGGCCCTGCCCAAGACGCTGTTCAAGCGCCGGGGCAAGCGGGCGGTCTGGGTCAGTCCCGACCGGGGAATCCGATGAACACTGTCAAATCCACCCGCCGCTTCGACTCGCGCCTGATCCAGAAACCGCGCCAGCAACCCCGCCTGCAACGTACCGCCTGGGGCTTTGTGACGCTGGCCTTCTGGGGCTTTTACTTCTACCTGTGGGCGCCGCTGGTCACGCTGATTTCCTGGCTGCTCGGCGGGCGTCTGGCCTGGCTGCAGCTGTACGAGTACAAGCAGACCATCGACCCGTTCATCATCATCGCGTTGCCGGTGATGCTGGTCTGCACGGCCGTGCTGCTGATCGCCTGGGCCGAATACAACCGTCTGCGGTTTGCCGGCAAGGAGCGCCGTACGCCGCACGAAGACACGACCCGCGAAGAGATTGCGCGCGACCTGGGTGCCAGCCCGGAGCTGGCCGCGCAGCTGGCCAGCGGGAAGGCGGTTACGTTGCATATGGACGACCACGCACGGCCGGTGGGCGTGACCCACCAGCTGCTGTAGGAGGGTTCGGCAGGGCTGCGC
>NZ_QAIW01000397.1:0-870 GCF_003061285.1 Stenotrophomonas sp. HMWF003
GATGCTGGCGCGCGGCTGCGACGTGGCGATCTTTCCGGGCGACGTTGCCGACCCGGACACCGCCGAGACCATGGTCCACGCGGTGGAAGCCGCGCTTGGCCCGATCGAGATCCTGGTCAACAACGCCGGCATCACCCGCGACACCACCTTCCACCGCATGCGTGCCGACCAGTGGCACGACGTCATCAACACCAACCTCAACTCGGTGTTCAACGTTACCCGCCCGGTCATCGAAGGCATGCGCCGCCGCGGCTGGGGCCGGGTCATCCAGATCAGCTCGATCAACGGCCTGAAGGGCCAGTACGGCCAGGCCAACTACGCCGCCGCCAAGGCCGGCATGCACGGCTTCACCATCTCCCTGGCCCGCGAGAATGCCGGCTTCGGCATCACCGTGAACACCATTTCGCCCGGCTACGTGGCCACCGACATGGTGATGGCCGTGCCCGACGAAGTGCGCGCCAAGATCATCGCCGACATCCCCACCGGCCGCCTCGGCAAGCCCGAGGAAATCGCCTACGCGGTCGCCTTCCTGGTCAACGAAGAAGCCTCGTGGATCACCGGGTCCAACCTGGACATCAACGGCGGCCACCACATGGGGTGGTAAACGGGGCCGCGCCGAAACGCGCCGACCAACGGTCGGCGCTACGGAAAACGTTTGCAGGACTTTCTACGTCTGCAAAATACGCGCCATTCCCGAATGCTGCACCCCGCGCAAATCCATGCTGCGCAACATAAAACCGGTCCTATACCCCGCCGCATGGGCCTTCCGGCGGTTGCATGTGCTGCTGCACTGCGCCATGCTGCGCGCCTACTGTGATGAGTGACCGTTTCATGGCTGCGAACCGCATTATCAAGAAATACCCGAACCGC
>NZ_QAIW01000397.1:899-3106 GCF_003061285.1 Stenotrophomonas sp. HMWF003
AAATTTCCAGTTACATCACCATCGAAGATGTGCGCCAGCTCATCCTCGACGGCGAAGATTTCGAAGTGCGCGATGCCAAGAGCGGCGACGACCTGACCCGTTCAGTGCTGCTGCAGATCATCGCCGACCAGGAACAGGACGGTGAGCCGATGCTGTCCACCCAGCTGCTCAGCCAGCTGATCCGCTTCTACGGCGACTCCCTGCAGGGCTTCATGGGCAACTACCTGGAGCGCAGCATGCAGGTCTTCCTGGACCAGCAGCAGCAGTTCCGCCAGCAGATGGGCAACCTGCTCGGCCAGACCCCGTGGGCCATGATGAACCAGCTGACCGAGCGCAACCTGGAGCTCTGGCAGGACTTCCAGCGCAACATGGGCCCCGGCTTCGGCCCGCGCCCCGGTGGCACCTCCACCGGCACCGGCACCGGCACCGGCAAGCCGGACACCCCGGCGCCCGGCGCAGGCAAGAACCGCCGCTGAGGCAACGCCCGGCTCGGGGCAATGAAAAAGGCGCAGCCCCACGGCCGCGCCTTTTTCGTATCCGCCGCGCGCGATCAGCGCTTCGGCTTGGCACACCCGGTGCACACGCGCTCGACCGTGAAGCCCTTGGCCTTGAGCTTGTCCACCACGCCATCGTCGCCCAGCAGGTGCAGCGTGCCCACCACCACCAGCGTGCCGCCCTGCCCGGCCTGCAGATACTGCTGCAGCTTGGGCACCCAGGCATCATTGCGATCGGTATTGATGCGCTTGTACAGCTGCGGGTACTGACCGCGCATCTGCGCCGCCATCGAGGTCCACAGCAGCTTGTCATCGCCGCGACGCCACGCGTCGTGCAGCTTGCGCCCTTCCGCGTCGGCCTTGTCGGCCTGGTCCAGCGCCTCGGCCACCATCTGCTGCTGCTCTGCCGCCGACATCCCCGACAGCACCCCGACCTGGGTGTCGATGTCCTCCAGCCCGGAGGTCGGCTTGCCGGCCGCCGCGGCACGCTGCATGAAGTGGCGATCCAGCCCCAGGTTCGGGTCCAGGCCCATCTTGGTGAACTGCCCCAGCGTAATGGTCAGCCCCACGAACCAGGGCTTCATGCCCTGCAGCTGCGCCAGCGGCAGGTTGTTCGCGGTGGCGTAGGCCTGCAGCTTGGTCCACGTCGCCGGGTCGAGGTCACGCTTGAGCTCGGTGCCGTCGGTGCGCACCGCCGCCTGCAGCATCTTCTGGGTCAACTGCGGCGACTGCATGTCCTGCGGCGACAGCTCGAACACCACCCGCTTGGAGGCAGCGAAGGCCTGGTCCACATCTGCTGCAAGCGGATAGTCCTGTGCACGCAGCAGGTGGAACGAGCCCAGCAGATACACCCGGCTGTCGCCTGGGCCGGTCACCTTCCACAACAGCGGCACCGGGGGCGTGGCCTTGGTCGCCGGGGCGTCACCGCGCGCCTGCACCATGCCACTGCCCAACAGCAGGCTGACCATCAACACCGGGGACAGCATTCGCGACAACATCGACATGGTTCAGGCCTCTCCTTCAGGGGCGTGGTAGGCCTGCTCGCCCGCGTCAATGCGCAGGTCCAGGCGATTTTCCGGCGGTGCCAACGGGCACGTCGCAAACGGGGTGAACGCGCACGGGGGATTGTAGGCGTGGTTGAAATCCACCTGCACCTGGCCGTTGGCATCCGGCGCAGGCAAGTCCAGGTAGCGCCCGGCCGGGTAGCTGCCGTGCCCGCTGGTGCGGTCGGCGAAGATCACAAACAGCTCGCGCCCCGGTTCGCCCAGCGCTTCCAGCCGCCAGGTGCGGCCGTCGCGCTCGAACTCCAGCGCGCCGGCATTGGGCATCTGCGTGGTCAGCCCGGTGATGTCCACGATGGGCAGTGTTTTGCCGGGCTCGTGCGGCACGAAGCGTGCGTTCACCCGCCATGACGGGCCACCCGGCCAGTACTGCAGCCCGGCGAAATTGGCCCGGCTGGCCGCGTCGGCATGCTTCACCCGCAGCGCATAGCGCTCGCCGCGATGGATCAGGCTCAACTGACCCTTGCCGTCGTCGAAGGCGATCAGGGTTGGCGCCGGATCGCGGTCACTGGCGAAGCGGATGCGGCCGGTGAGCGGTTTGTCGTCCACCCGCAAGGCAGCGCCGCGCTCGGGCGTGAACCATACCGTGTCGCCGTCGCGTGCCACCATGCCCAGCTTGGCCGGCCCGACCGCCAGGCGGATGCCGCTGCCC
>NZ_QAIW01000397.1:3116-4103 GCF_003061285.1 Stenotrophomonas sp. HMWF003
TGCGCCTTGTACTCCAGCCAATGCAGGCCAACCAGGCTGGTCCAGCCGTCGGCGGCATGCAGTTCTTCGTAGCGCTTCTGGCGCCACTGCTGCTGTTCGGCGGCGAACGCCGGATCCACCGCAGCGGCAACCGGTGGTGCAGCGTCTTTGTCCCCGCACGCGGCCAGTCCCAGCGCCAGTACCATCGCGCCCAGCGCACTTCCCCACCTTCGCATGATTGTCCCCTTCAACGTCCGCGCAGGAACCAGCGGTCGATTTCCGCCAGTGAAAAACGCGCCCAGGTCGGTCGGCCGTGATTGCACTGACCCGAGCGTTCGGTGATTTCCATGTCGCGCAACAGCGCGTTCATTTCCGGCACGGTCAAGCGCCGGTTGGCGCGCACCGCGCCGTGGCAGGCCATCGTCGACAGTAGCTCGTCGCGTGCGCTGGCGATGCGCCGGCTCTGACCATGCTCGCGCAGGTCGGTGAGCACGTCACGCAGCAGGCCTTCCGGTTCGGCGTTGGCCAGCAGCGCGGGAATGCTGCGCACGTGCAGCGACCCCGGACCGGAGCGGGTGATCTCGAAGCCCAGCGCCACCAGCGTGTCGGCCTCGCGCTCGGCGGTGTCGGCATCGCGCTCGCCCACTGCCAGCGTGATCGGCACCAGCAACGGCTGCGCGTGCAGGCCCATGCCGTCGTGTGCGGTTTTCAGGCGCTCGTAGCCGATGCGCTCGTGCGCGGCGTGCATGTCCACCACGATCAGGCCTTCGGCGTTCTCGGCCAGGATGTAGATGCCGTGCAACTGCGCCACGGCGTAGCCCAGCGGCGGCACGCCGCTGTCGGCCGCGGTGGCCGGCAGGCCGTTGTAGCTGGGCATCGGCGGCAGCGCAGCGGACACGCCACCGGCAGGCGTGGCGTACAGCGCGGCGTAGG
Source organism: Stenotrophomonas sp. HMWF003 (assembly GCF_003061285.1). NCBI lineage: Bacteria > Pseudomonadati > Pseudomonadota > Gammaproteobacteria > Lysobacterales > Lysobacteraceae > Stenotrophomonas > Stenotrophomonas sp. HMWF003. The sequence continues at coordinate 4,029 of NZ_QAIW01000397.1, forward strand.
CCGACGGGGCATCGGCCACCTGCAGGCCCAACGGTGACTGCTGCGGACGCCACTGGCCGGCCATGCTGCCACCAC
>NZ_QAIW01000397.1:4116-5916 GCF_003061285.1 Stenotrophomonas sp. HMWF003
GCCATAACCGGCGGCACTGCCCGGTGCGGTGCCGGGCAACGCGTTGGTATCGGCGGCACCTGCAGTAGCGGTCATGCCGGCGCGCGTTTCGGCCAGCGCTTCCTTCAGCGTTCGGTAGACGAAGTCATGGATCAGGCGTGAGTCGCGGAAGCGCACCTCGTGCTTGGCCGGGTGCACGTTGACGTCGACCCGGGTCGGGTCCAGTTCCAGGAACAGCACGTAGGCCGGCTGGCGGCCATGGAACAGCACATCGCCGTAGGCCATCTTCACCGCGTGGGCCACGCTGCGGTCACGCACCGAACGGCCGTTGACGTAGAGATATTGCTGGTCGGTGCTGGCGCGCGAGTAGTGCGGCTGCGCGATCCAGCCATGCAGGCGCAGGCCGGCCCCGCTGTGGTCCACGCGCAGCGCCTGGGCGGCGAAATCCTCGCCCAGGGTTTCGCCCAGGCGCGTATCCGAATACAGATCGCCGGGCTTGTAACGGCGCGACGGCTTGCCGTTGTGCGACACCCGCAGTTCCACGTCCGGGCGCGCGAGTGCCAGCGAGCGCAGCCACTCTTCGATATGGCCCAGCTCGGTGCGCTCGGCGCGCAGGAACTTGCGGCGCGCCGGCACGTTGTAGAACAGCTCGCGCACTTCCACGGTGGTGCCCGGCGCATGCGCGCGTGGGGTGACCTCACCGAGCTTGCCGCCTTCGATCTGCAGGGCGGACCCGTGCGCATCGCCGGGACGGCGCGAGGCCAGGGTGAAGCGGCTCACCGAGGCAATCGACGGCAGCGCTTCGCCACGGAAGCCGAGCGTGGCCACCGCTTCCAGGTCGTCGAGGCTGGCGATCTTGCTGGTGGCGTGGCGGGACACCGCCAGCGGCAGTTCCTCCGGCGCGATGCCGCCGCCATCGTCACGGATCCGGATCAGGCGTACGCCGCCTTCCTCCAGGTCGATGTCCACGCGGGTGGCACCGGCGTCCAGTGCGTTTTCGACCAGTTCCTTGACCACCGACGCCGGGCGCTCCACCACCTCGCCGGCGGCGATCTGGTTGATCAGGATCTCGGGCAGCTGGCGGATGCTCATGCGTCGCTCCCGCAGGGGGAACAGGCGACGGCGGAAGCGAGGGGGAATCGGGGGCTGTACGTCATCGACAGATGATAGCGTAGCCCGCCAGCCGACCAACGGTCGGCTCTACCGGGTGGGGTTACGTGTCGAGGCCAGCCGACCAACGGTCGGCTCTACCGCAAATAATCCGCGTTGCGGATTATTTGCTGCCGCCGGCTACCGTGCTGGCGGCCTGGATCTCGGCTTCGGCGCGGGCGGCGTAGAGCGTGCCCGGCGGCGGTTGGCGGCTGAAGAAGGTGTGCACGCCGTCGAGTACCGCACCGGCGATCTGGCGCTGGTAGGCCGGGTCGATCAGGCGACGCTCTTCATCCGGGTTGGAGATGAAGGCGGTTTCGACCAGCATCGCCGGCATGTCCGAGGTGCGCAGCACCGCGAAGTTGGCGCGTTCGATATTGGGCTTGTGGTTCTTGCCGATCCGCTTGAGCCCGCCCAGCACGTGGCCGGCGGCATCTTCGGAGGCCTTCATGTACCCGCTCTGGGCCAGGTCCAGCAGCACGTTGGCCAAGGTACCCTCGGTCTGCTGCAGGCGCACGCCACCGACCAGATCGGCGGCGTTTTCCTTGTCGGCCAGCCAGCGTGCACGCTGCGACGAGGCGCCCTTGGTCGACAGCACGTACACCGACGACCCCGTGGCGGCACGGTTTTCAGCCGCGTCGGCATGGATCGAAATGAAGATGTCGGCCTTGG
>NZ_QAIW01000397.1:5930-6543 GCF_003061285.1 Stenotrophomonas sp. HMWF003
CGCGCGCATCGGCAGCGGAATGAACACGTCGGTGTCGCGGGTCAGGAAGGCTTTCAGGCCGGGCGTGGCATTGACCTGGCGCGCCAGTTCACGCGCCACTGCCAGGGTGATGTCTTTTTCCCGCTTGCCGGTGGGGCCCACCGCGCCGGGATCCTGGCCACCATGGCCAGGATCGATCGCCACCACCAGTTGGCGCATGCCCGGTCGCATCTTGATCCGCGAGATTTCGCTGGGCATCACCGGGCGCGGTGGCTCGGCAGGCACGACGACCGGCGTCGGCGCAGGCACCACCGCAGCAGTGGCCTGTCCAGCCAGGATCGCCGCCGGGGTGGCCGAGTTGCTGGCCGCATTGGCATTGCCGGCGGCCGCCATGTTCACCGCGGCAGCAGCCGGCGGCGCGGGCGTCGGCACCGGCGTGGCGGCCGTGGCGCTGGCCTGCTGGCGCACCGAGGCGGTCAGCAGTGCGGTGGCACGCGCTGCATCGCTGCGCGCCTGCGCTGCGTTGGCGGCCGTCTGTGCCGGCGGTGCAGCGCCGGCAACCGTCCCTGCCGGGGCAGGTGCGGGCGCCGGGGTTTGTGCGGGTGCGGGGGCAGGCGCGCTGGCCACACTGGAC
>NZ_QAIW01000398.1:0-2476 GCF_003061285.1 Stenotrophomonas sp. HMWF003
GGCGTCCAGGGCTTGCAGCGCAGGGGATTCGGACATGTTCACTCGATCAGTTTTCACGGTGCGCCCAGTATAGTCGCGGCAGTTTGTGACGCGCCCAGCGGCGATCTCCGATCGATTTGCGACAAAGCGTGATGAACATCACCTAATCAATGGCATTGCTTCACGTGGCTGTACTCGCATCCCGCCGACGCTGGCCGTACGATACAAGGCCTGCCGGTACCCCGGTCGTGAGGTTCAAAGTGCGGACTGTTTCACTGTCCCTGACCGGTGGGGCGACCTACCATCCGGACGCGGGTGCCTGGGGGGCACCGGTATCTGTTGTTTCCATGCTGCATTCTGTGCCTGCGAAGGTGGGGAGCCTTTTCGCATGATCGCCACGCCCACTCCATTGGGGCAGCCGGGTCGTCACCCGGCACTGTTGAAGCTTGCCCGCGAGGCAGCGCTGCCCGCGCTGACCGAGTCGTTCGCGACCGTGCTGGCCCGCTTTGACGACGTTCTGTTCGACCGTGCCGGCACCGCCGGCGCGTCGCAGCTGCTGTTCCTGGATGGCATGCGTGAACTGCGCCGCCGCCGCGAGGACATCGTGGCCGGCTTCCGTAACCACCTGGCCCAGGCCTGGGACGCGCTGGAGCGCGGTGAGCCGGTATCGGCCGAGGCCACGCTGGCCGGCCAGATCGAAGACGGCCTGAGCCTGGTGCCCGAGCATGTGCTGGAGTCGCGGCTGGCGGTGCGCAACTTCGCCACAGTGCTGCTGCGCGACTGGAAGCCGGTGCTGGCGCGGCTGGACCGCCGCCTGGGCTGGATCGCCGGCGGGCTGGAACTGAACGCCGACAGCAACCCGATCAGCCCCGAGCACATCGGCGTGGCCATCCATGAAGCCTTTGCCGACTGTGAACTGGCCCCGGAAGTGCGGCTGGTGCTGATCAAGCTGTGCGAGCGCGACCTGCATGCGCCGATCGGCAAGCGTTACGAGGCGCTGGACGAGCAGCTTGCTGCCGCCGGCGTGATGCCGCAGATGGCTGCACCCCGGCGCCCGGCGCCACGGCCGCCAAGCCCGCGGCACGAGCTGGATGCGCTGGTCGATGCGCTGGACCAGGACGGCCAGATCGGCAATGACGATGCCGCCGCGCCGGCGTGGGCCCGGCGGTTCGCCGACCGCTGGGCCGAAAGCCGCGGACGGATGCAGTCGGCCGGCGCCAGCCAGGCCGCCGGCGAATCGGGCGATACCCTCAGTGGCAACCAGGGCATGCTGCTGGAAGCGCTGCACGAACTGCTGCAGCAGACCCGGCACGTACGCGAAGACGCGACCTCCGCGGCCAGCGTGGCCGTCGGCCAGCAGCGTCCGCTGAGCCAGCGCGAGATGATGTCGGTGCTGTCGCTGCTGCAGGCCACGCCCAGTGCCACCCTGCGCGCGGCGATCGGCGAAGACGGCGAATCGCTGGCGCAGCGCCTCAAGAGTGAAGTGCTGTCGGGTGCCACGCGCCTGGGCGTGGATCCGTCGCAGGCGCGGCTGGACCCGCAGGACGAAGATGCGATCGACCTGGTGGGCATGCTGTTTGACGTGATGCTGGATGAGCGCGACCTGGAAGGCCGCTCGCGCGAGCTGATCGGCAGGCTGGTAGTGCCCTTCGTCAAGGTCGCCATGCTCGACCGCCGCATGTTCGTGCAGAAGACCCACCCCGCGCGCAAGCTGCTCAACTCGCTGGCCGAGGCCTGCGAAGGCAACACCGGCGAGAGCCAGGCCGAGCGCGTGCTGATGGGCAAGGTCGAGGAAATCATCGAACGCCTGGTGGCCGAGTTCAACGAGAACCTGGCGATCTTCCTCACCCTGGAAGAAGAATTCCGCGATTTCCTGGCCCAGCACCGGCGCCGTATCGAAATCGCCGAGCGCCGCGCCGCTGAAACCCAGCGCGGCCAGGAAAAGCTGGAGATGGCGCGCAGCCGCTCGGCCGCCGAGCTGGACCGGCGCATTGCCGATGCGACCCTGCCGCAGGCCATCGGCGAGTTCCTGCGCCAGCCCTGGCAGCACCACCTCACCCTGACCGTGCTGCGCGAAGGCGAGGACGGAGCGTCGGTGGGCGAGGCGCTGGCGCTGGCCGACGGCATGCTGGAAGAAGTGGCCGAAGCGCGCCGGCAGATCGTGGGCAAGCCGTGGCTGCAGGCCTGGCACCCGGCATTGCGCAAGGTGTTTGCCAGTGTCGGCGTGCACGCCGATGCCGCCACCGGGGCGATCGACGCCCTGCACGACACGCTGCAGGCCATTGCCGAATCGCGCCCGGAGCTGGAACGCGCGCTGCCCGAACTGCCCCAGGTGGCGCTGCCCACCCCGCCCGTGCAGGAAAGCGCGGCGGTGGAGCTGGGCGGCAAGGTCGACGTGACCGATTTCGACAACGCCGACGCCGACCGCTTCCGCGGCCTGGAAATTGGCAGCTGGCTGGATTTCGTCGACAAGGACGGCAAGGTGCAGGCCGGCAAG
>NZ_QAIW01000399.1:0-8644 GCF_003061285.1 Stenotrophomonas sp. HMWF003
CGGTGGGGCGGTGCAGGCGGTCGGCGTACGCGGGTACCACCGTCTGGTCATGCGGCACTGCGCGGAACCGGGTGCGACACTGGCCGGGCGTGAGGCCCTCGCCGTCGCCGGCAGGCACCGCATCGGGCAGGTTGTTGCACGCTTCCAGATGGATGCCCGTGACCAGAAAGCTGCGCCCCGCGCTTGCCTGCGCTGCATGCAACGGGTGCTGCTCGATGGTAACGGCGTCGCCGGTGACCAGGGTGCGCAACTGCCCCTCACCCAGCCATGTGCGTGCGCGCAGCTCCCGCGCCTGCATGCGCAAGCGAGCATAGCGGTCAAGGTCCTGGTTGCCGCTCGCGTAGTACAGCGTCTGCGCTTCATGCGCCTGCAGACCCAGCGTGGCATCGCTGGCGGGCAGTTCGCGATCCAGCACAGAGTCGTCGCTGCCCTGCTGAACCTGCGCGCTGGCGTAGTCATAGCTGGACAACGTCACCGTCGACGGCACTAGGTGGTGGCGTTCCTGCCACTCCTGCAGATCGTCGTCGCGGTCCTCGGTGAGCGCGGTGCGGTACCGCAGTGGCCGGGCTCGGTCCGGGTCGAACAGGCCGCTGTCGCTCAGGTGCAGGCAGTGACGCGGCTGCAGCTGGTCCACGCTGAAGTGGAAGTGGTAACTGATGCCTTCCTCGGCCAGCAGTCGCTCCATGAAAGCATGGTCGCTCTCATTGAACTGCACGCAGTAGGAGCGCGGAGGGTGCTCGCGCAGCAGCTGGCGGGTGTGCTCGAACGCGGCGGCAATGCGTGGATTGCGGTACCGGTGCTCGTCCAGGATCAGCGCCACGATGTCGGGCACGCTGATGTCCTGGAAGACCCGGCAGGCGCGGCGGTGCGCCAGCAGAGCCAGTGCCGAGCCGATCTGCAGGTTCACCTGCGGCAGGCCGCCATGCAGGCCTGCGCGGTGCGCGCCCGTGATGATGCCGGTCAGCCGGCGTCGCCGGCCCTGCGCGCTGATGAGCCCGACACCGATGGAGCGGCCGGGCAGCGCGCTGGTGTCGAGATCGGGACGGGAGGCGACGCATGCGGCGATAAGCTGGAAGTCGCCGCTGAGGCTGTCGCGGTAGTCGATGTGCTGCGGGAGCAGCGGAGCAGCGCCGGCCTCCGGCCCCCACACGATGTCGATCAAGCGATGCTGCGAGTGGGCCTTGGCGGCCACTGCGATTTCATGCGACATGCGTGAGTCCTTCTGATCCACTGGCCACGAAGAAGTGGCTGATGCTGTACGTGGATTAGAAGCGAAGCGGGTCAGTGCGCGTAGCTGGAGAATGTCGCATCCAGCGTGATTTTCGCTGGGAAAACGTGCAAAGAGACTGATGTGTGACTGTGGTCACCCGACTTGTGCGCGGGCCAACGAGCAGCGCCGCTGTGCATCGATCGGTTGATGGTGTGCAGACGTGGCGTTTCATGGCGTGTCGACCAACGGCGAGCACGCGCCGGTGCCGCGTACAAAAAAAAGCCGCAACGCCTCGCAGCGTCGCGGCCACCTCGTGGGGGAGGTCACGCGTCAACCCGACGCGTCAAACATCAGAACATGTGCAGGCCACCGTTCACCGCATAATCCGCACCGGTCACATACGCCGCATCATCGGAGGCCAGCCACGCGCACAGGCTGGCCACTTCTTCCGGCTTGCCCAGGCGGCGGATCGGCACCGAGCCGGCCAACCGGTCCAGCACGTCCGGCGGGAAACTGCTGATCGACTGGCTGGCGATGTAGCCCGGCGAGATCGTATTGACCGTCACCCCGCGGGTGGCCACCTCATTGGCCAGCGCCCGGCTGAAGCCATGCATGGCCGCCTTGGCGGTGGCGAAGTTGACCTGGCCGATCTGGCCCTTGTGCGCGCTCACCGAGCCGATATTCACGATCCGGCCCCAGCCGCGCGCGGCCATGCCGTCGATGACCTGCTTGGTGATGTTGAACAGCGCATGCAGGTTCGAGCCCATCACCGCGTTCCAGTCGTCCGGGCTCATCTGCCGGAACAGCACGTCGCGGCTGCCGCCGGCGTTGTTGACCAGCACGTCGATCTCGCCGACCTCGGCCTTGACCTTGGCGAAGGCGGCCACGGTCGAGGACCAGTCCGCGGCGTTGCCCTCCGAGGCGATGAAATCAAAGCCCAGCTCGCGCTGTTCGCGCAGCCAGCCGGCCTTGCGCGGCGAGTTCGGTGCGCAGCCGGCCACCACGGTGTGGCCGTTGCGGGCCAGCTTCTGGCAGATGGCAGTGCCGACACTGCCCATACCGCTGGTGACGTAGGCGATGCGAAGGGTCATGGCAGAACGCTCCTTGGTAGGCGGATCAGGACGCAAGCGGGTACAGGCCGAACAGCAGGCCGCCGAGCATCAGAAGCATCGAGATGGCGATGGCCCACTTCAGGGTGAACTTCTGGTGGTCGGCGAACTCCACCTTGGCCAGGCCCACCAGCAGGTAGGTCGAGGGCACCAGCGGGCTGAGCAGGTGCACCGGCTGGCCGGCCAGCGAGGCGCGGGCCATCTCCACCGGGGTGATGCCGTAGTTGCCGGCCGCCTCGGACAGGATCGGCAGCACGCCGAAGTAGAAGGCGTCGTTGGACATGAAGAAGGTGAACGGCATCGAGGCGATCGCGGTGATCACCGCCAGGTACGGGCCCCAGCTGTCGGGGATGATCGCCAGGAAACTGTGCGACATCGCCTCCACCATGCCGGTGTTGTTGAGGATGCCGGTGAAGATGCCCGCGGCGAAGATCAGCGCCACCACCGACAGCACGTTACCGGCATGGTTGACCACGCGGCGGCGCTGCTCGGCCAGGTTCGGATAGTTGATCACCAGCGCGATGGCGAAGCCGACCATGAACAGCACCGGCATCGGCAGCACGCCCATGATCAGCGCGGTCATCAGCGCCAGGGTCAGCGCCAGGTTCACCCACAGCAGCTTGGGCCGCTTGGTGTCTTCGGCGTCTTCCACCGTGGGCAGCGCGTTGCCGTCATCGGACACGCTGTTGTCCATCCAGCTGCCCCCCTGCGGCAGGCTGACCACGCCCAGGCGGCGGCGCTCCTTCAGGCCCAGGTACCAGGCCAGCAGCAGCACGCCGGCGCAGGCGATCACCATCGAGGGAATCAGCGGCACGAACACGTCTGCCGGGTCCACGTGCAGCGCGGTGGCCGCGCGTGCGGTCGGCCCGCCCCACGGGGTGAGGTTCATCACGCCGCCGGCGAGGATGGTCACGCAGGTCATGTTCAACGCGTTCATGCCCAGCCGCTGGTACAGCGGCAGCATCGCCGACACGGTGATCATGTAGGTGGTCGACCCGTCGCCGTCGAGCGAGATCAGCATCGCCAGGATCGCCGTGCCCAGCACGATCTTCATCGGGTCGCCCTTGACGAAGCGCAGGATGATCCGCACCAGCGGGTCGAACAGGCCCGCGTCGATCATCACCCCGAAGTACAGGATGGCGAACATCAGCATCACGCCGGTCGGCGCGATCTTCTTGATGCCTTCCAGCATCATCTCGTCGATGTCGGCACCGAAGCCGCCCAGCAGCGCGAAGATGATCGGAATGGTGATCAGGGCAACAAGGGGCGACAGCCGTTTGCTCATGATCAAGTACATGAACGTAATGACCATGCCAAAGCCGAGGATGCTGAGCATCATCTGCAGACTCCTGGAGAGGTAGTGCGGAAGGAAGAAATCAGAAATCGAACTGCAGGCGGCCGGTCACCGCGCGGGTACGGTCCACCGTGGTCGCGGCCAGGCGGTCGCGGTTGCGGCTTTCGATCAGGTTGAGCATGAAGCGCAGGTTCGGGCGCATGTACCAGTTACCGCCCAGCGTCCATGCCTCGGTCTGTGCATCCCGCAGGTCCGGCTGGCCGATCAGGTGCTGGTCGCCGCGCATCTGGTCGTAGCGCAGCGCCACTTCGAAGGCGCCGGCGGGGTGCTGGAAATCCTTGACCCGGCCGAAGCGGCCGGTCTTGCGGTCGTACACGCGCGACTCGCCGGTGACGAACCAGCTCACCAGGCCGTAGCCGGCCAGCACCTTGCCGCGCTGGCTGCCGTCGTCGAAGGTGGCACCGCTGAACTCGCCCTGCCAGGACAACGGGCCGCGCACCTGCGCGTATTCCAGCGACCACTTGTTGACGTCGGTGTCGCGGCCGGCCGAGAAGTCGACCAGGGTCAGGCGGCTGTTGTCGGACAGGTGGCCGGCCGGGCGCGGGCGGATCCTCAGCCCGGGTACGCCGTTGGCGCCGGGATTGTCGTAGCGCTCGTGGGCCAGCGACAGGCCCAGGTGCAGCACCTCGCCGGCGGTGGCGCCCGGTGCCCAGGTGGCGCGGCCACCGGCGGCGCGGCCCTTGACCTGCCAGGCATCGATGCTCTCCAGGCTGTAGGCGCTGGCCGCCCAGGTCATGTCACCGTGCGCGGCCTGCCACGAGGCACCCAGCCGGTACAGCGGGGCCAGCGTGGTGCCGGCGTTGCCGCGTTCCAGGAAGGTGCCGTAGTTGGAGCTGGTGCGGTCGTCCAGCGAGAAGAACTGCTTGAACTGGCCCACGGTGAGCTTGCCGGCGTCGCCGAAGCTGCGGCTGACGAACACGTCCTTGGCTTCCACCCGGTCGCCGGAGAAGTCGGCTTCCAGCTTGTAGTCCACCACGAAGAACTTGCCCGACACATCCACCCAGGCGCGGCGGATCTCGGTGTCGTCCTTGTTGGGGGTGCCGCGGCTGTCGTTGCTGAAGTCGGCGAAATCCAGGTGCAGGCGGCCGCCAACAGTGGCGGTGACCGGGCGTTCATCGTCGGTGCCCTCGGCCGCCCAGACCGGCGCGGTCAGCAGCAGCAGGGTGCAGGCAGCCGGCGTGCGCCAGCGCAGTGAGTTCAGTTCCACGGACCCTCCCAGGTACGTCAGTGCGTGATGTCGGCAATGGCGTGGCAGGGGACTGCGACGCGATGGCGCAGCCTAGTGCCGGGAAGCTGTCATCCACCTGTCAGGGGTTTGTGCACTGCAGCGAAGCCCACGGCAGCGGCCGCTCGCGCTAGCATTCGTGCACCTACGACGAATTGACCCGATGCGCCTGCTGCTGGTGGAAGACAACCCGGACCTGGCCGATGCCATCGTCCGCCGCATGCGCCGCAGTGGCCACGCGGTGGACTGGCAGAGCGACGGGCTGGCCGCGGCCAGCGTGCTGCGCTACCAGAGCTTCGACCTGGTGGTGCTGGACATCGGCCTGCCCAAGCTCGACGGCCTGCGCGTGCTGGCCGGCATGCGCGAGCGCGGCGACAGCACCCCGGTGCTGATGCTGACCGCGCGCGACGGCATTGAAGACCGGGTGCAGGCGCTGGACGTGGGCGCGGACGACTACCTGGGCAAACCGTTCGATTTCCGCGAATTCGAGGCGCGCTGCCGGGTGCTGCTGCGGCGTACCCGCGGCCAGGCCAGCGAAGTGGTGCAGATCGGCGCGTTCCAGTTCGACAACGCCTCGCACCGGGTCAGCCTGGACGGCCAGCCGATCGAACTGCCCAACCGCGAGTACCGCCTGCTGGAAATCCTGATGGGCCGGCTGGGCCAGGTGGTGGCCAAGGACGAGATCGGCAATGGCCTGTTCGGCTTCGACGACGAGGCCGGCCCCAACGCGATCGAACTCTACGTGGGCCGCCTGCGTCGCAAGCTGGCCGACGCACCGCTGCGGATCGTCACCGTGCGCGGCAGCGGCTACCTGCTCGAAGCGCTGGGCGACCACGCCGGCAGTGCAGGCGGCGATGACCACTGACCCGCGCACCTCCGGTTCGATCCGGCACACGCTGTGGCTGTACCTGGGCGCGTTCCTGGCGCTGTTCGCGGTGGCGTTGCTGTTCGGCGCGCGCGCCTACGGACAACGTGCCGCGAACCGTTCCTACGACCACCTGCTGGTGTCTTCGGCGCTGTCGATCATCGACTCGGTGGCGCTGGTGGAGGCGCAGTGGCAGGTGGACCTGCCGTATGCCGCGCTGGACCTGCTGGCGATGGCACCGGAGGACCGCGTGTTCTACCGCGTGTCCGACGCACGCGACCAGACGGTGACCGGGTACGCGGATCTGCCACGTCCGCCGCACGCGCCCAGCGACCGCCCGCAGCTGTTCGATGCCCCCTACAGTGGCGAGCAGGTGCGGTTCGTGGTGGTGGCCCGGCGGGTGTCCTCGCCATCGGCGCAGGGCGAGGTGCGGGTGCAGGTGGGCCAGACCCGGCGCGCCCGCGAAGCGCTGGCGCAGGACATGGTCACCCGTGCGCTGCTGGCCATCGCGGTGTTGTCGCTGTTGTCGCTGGCCCTGGTGGGTCTGGGCGTGCACCGCGCACTTCGCCCGCTGGTGCGGATGGAGCGCGAGCTGGCCCGTCGCGAACCGTCCGACCTGAAACCGCTCGACGCCAGCGTGCCGCGCGAGATGGACAAGATGGTGGGCGCATTGAACCACTTCATGGGCCGCCTGCAGGGCAGCAATGAAACGCTGCGGGCGTTCATGGCCGAGGCCGCGCACCAGATGCGCACGCCGCTGGCCGCGCTGCGCGCGCAGGCGCAGCTGGCGCTGGACGAGGAAGACCCCGAGGACATGCGGCGCAGCCTGCACGCCATCGAGCGCAACGCCACCCACATGAGCCGCCTGCTCAACCAGCTGCTCAGCGACGCCAGCGTGATCCACCGTGCCAACCTGCAGCGCTTCGCCCCAGTGGACCTGGCCGAAACCGTGCACCAGGCGTTGCACGAAGCGCTGCCCCAGGCACTTCCGGCCCCCCGCGTGCAGCTGGCGGTGAGCGCGCAGGCGGCCTGGATACATGGCGACGCGCTGCTGCTGCGCGAGGCCATCAAGAACCTGATCGACAACGCCCTCAAGTACGGCGGCGACGGCGCGCTGCAGGTGGCGCTGACCGAGGAGGCGCAGCACTGGGTGCTGACCATCGCCGACCACGGGCCGGGCATTGCCGCAGCCGACGCCGAGCGCGTGTTCGAGCGTTTCGCGCGTGGCGAAGGGGCCGCTGCCGGCGGCGCCGGACTGGGGCTGGCCATCGTCAAGCGCGTGGTGGACAGTCATGGGGGCCAGATCGACCTGAGCAACCGCGTCGGAGGGGGCCTGGTGGCCACCATCCGCCTGCCGAGGATGCATGCATGAAGTACGCGTGGTTGTTGCTGTTGCTTACGTTGGGGGCAGGCCCGGTGCTGGCCGCGCCGGGCGATGTGCAGCGGTTCCCGGCCAAGGGCCCGGCGGTGGCGCACCTGCGCATCCATGGCTCGACCGACATCGAGGTGTTCGCCACGGTGATTGCCGATTACCAGCGCCTGCACCCGGGCACCGACATCCTCTACGAGGATGTGATCACCCAGGACATCTACGCGCGCTACCTGCGCGACCGCAGTGGTCCGCAGGCGCCGGACATGCTGATCAGCAGCGGCATGGACCTGCAGACCAAGCTGGTCAACGACGGCCACGCGCTGCCGCATCGCTCGGTGCAGACCGACGCCTTGCCCGCCTGGGCGCAGTGGCGCCACGAGGCGTTCGGGATCAGCTACGAGCCGGTGGCCATCGTCTACAACACCCGCACCCTGCCGGCCGCGCGGGTACCGCACACGCGCCGGCAACTGCTGGAACTGCTGCGCGCCCCGGACGCGCCGCTGCAGGGCAGGGTGGGCACCTACGACGTGGAGCGCAGCAGCGTGGGCTATCTGCTGGCCACCCAGGACGGCCAGCGCGGCAGCATTGCCGGTGCGCTGCTGGGCGCGCTGGGCGATAACGGCGTGCACCTGGAAGAACGCACCGGCGTGCTGCTCGACCAGGTCAGCAGCGGCAAACTGTCGCTGGTCTACAACGTGCTGGGCTCCTACGCGCAGGCACGTATCGAAGCCGGCGCACCGCTGGGCATCGTTGAACCGGAGGACTACACGCTGGTGGTGCTGCGCACCGCGGTGATTCCCCGCAGCAGCCCGCATCCGGACGAGGCACGACGCTTCCTCGACTACCTGCTGTCGCCCCGCGGCCAGCAGGTACTCTCGCGCGAAGCCCGCCTGATGCCGATCCTGCCGGCGCAGGGCCAGCAACGCGGCCGCTCGCCCGAACGCAGCTACCGCCCCATCCAGCTCGGCCCCGGCCTGCTCGTGTACCTGGACGGCCTCAAGCGCCGCCAGTTCCTCGACGCCTGGCGCGGCAGCATGCGGCAGCACGACGACCGCTGACAACCGCCACCACGTAGTGCCGGGCTCTGCCCGGCAACGCCATGACAACGATCCCCCCAGGCTCTACCCGGCAACCGCATTACAATTGACCGCATGAGCGAACTCACCGTCCTGATCGCCGACGACCACCCGCTGCTGCGTGCGGCCGTCGTCCATTCCCTGCGCCAGTCGCTGCCGCAGGCGCAGGTGATCGAAGTGGCCAGCGCCGCCACGCTGGAAACCGCACTGGACCAGCACCCGGAAATCGAACTGGTGCTGCTGGACCTCACCATGCCCGGCGCCCGCGGGTTTTCCTCGCTGCTGCACGTCCGCGGCGCGCACCCGGACATCCCGGTGGTCATCGTCTCCTCCAACGACCACCCCCGCGTGATCCGCCGTGCCCAGCAGTTCGGCGCGGCCGGCTTCATCCCCAAATCCGCCCCCGCCGAAACCATCGGCCAGGCAGTGGCGG